>CADATR010000016.1 GCA_902790885.1 uncultured Eubacteriales bacterium | reverse complement strand
CTGCTGTCTCCGGTGCTGCTTCTTCAGGCTCTGCCGTCGCCTTCTCATCTGCAGGCTCCTCATTTTTCGGAACCGCAGGTTTTTTAGGAATGACAGGTTTTCCTGCAGGTGGCTTCGGCCGCGCTCCTTCCTTATGGACTACAGGGACAGCCTTGATCTTAGGCTTGTTTCCATTGCTGTTTACATTTGATGAGGTCCCTCTCATCATATTGATCGATCTTGTCAGCCTCTCTGCGGCCTGATCTTCGATCGAAGACCTTGCAGAGCTGATGGCAATGCCCAGCTTGTCTGCGTATCCCTTTAGTTCCTGTATACTTATGTCAAGATCTTTGATAAGGTCGCTAACTTTCTTTGACATCCATACCTCCCTGGCAGCTTTCGGATATCTGTCCGATCAGTCTGCCGATTTCTTCCTCATTTACATTTCGCTTGCACACGCGGTTGAACGCCTTGCGTTTGATCGCTGTTCTGATGCATTCATCGCTTCTGCACAGATAGAAGCCTCTCCCTTCAGCTTTTCCGCCGGGATCGGCGACGGGGTCCTGTCCTCTGAGCACAAACCGTATCAGTTCGTCCTGAGGCCTGGACTCTCTGCAGGCGATACATCTGCGCATCGGCTTAGTTGTCTTGTGTCTCCTCAATTTCAGTGACCTCTCCGGCATCTTCTACGTCGGAATCTTCATATTCGTCGAATGCGAAGCCCATCTCTCTGAGCTGATCATTGCTCTTGATGTCTATCTTCCATCCGCTGACTCTCGCTGCAAGCCTTACATTCTGTCCTTCACGGCCGATCGCAAGTGACAGCTGCTGTTCAGGTACGACTGCTGTAGCGGACTTTTCTTCTTCATTGATGTATACGCCCTCAACTATCGCAGGTCTGAGCACGTTGCTTATGAGAACAGCCGGGTCTTCATCCCAGACGATGATATCTATCTTCTCACCGAAGAGCTCATCAGCGATGTTCTGTACTCTCGCTCCTCTGTTTCCTACACATGCGCCGACAGGATCGACGTTAGGATCGTGTGAGTATACCGCGATCTTTGTACGGGATCCGGCCTCGCGGGCTGTTCCCTTTATCTCTACGGTGCCGTCTGCGATCTCAGGGATCTCGAGTTCAAAAAGTCCCCTTACCAGTCCCGGATGCGATCTGGACAGAAGCACCTGAGGGCCTTTGTTTTCTTTCTTTACGTCCATGACGTAAACCTTGATGCGGTCACCCGGTTTGAAATTCTCGGTTCTTACCTGCTCGGACGCCGGAACGCGTCCTTCAGTCCTTCCGAGAGAGATGAGCATTGTACCGTTGGAGATCCTCTCCACTTTACCGGTAA
The DNA here is from genome assembly GCA_902790885.1 of uncultured Eubacteriales bacterium. The sequence goes on along the minus strand of CADATR010000016.1, from coordinate 17,464 downwards.
CGATAGTGCCTTTCTTTTCGATGAACTCGTTGTAGGAGTTGGTGCGCTCAGCTTCTCTGTTCTTCTGTACGAATACCTGCTTCGCGCCCTGTGCGGCGATCCTGTTGAAATCCCTAGGGTCGATCTCGTACTCAACTACGTCTCCGATCTCATAACCGTCGTAGATCTCTTTTGCATCTTCGATAGAGATCTGTGTAAGATCGTCCTCTACCTCCTCGACTACCTCCATGCCCATGTAGACAGTCACATTTCCTTCGCTCATATCAACGTCTACTCTGACATTGGATGCCCCGTAATTCTTCCTGTATGCATTTTCGATGGAGTCCTTGATAGCTCCGATGATCTCTTCTTCTGAAAGATTCTTTTCTTTTTTGAGATCTGCAAATGCATCGAGAAATTCCTTGCTCATTGTCTCCTCCTGATTCCCTGTTTATTTAGAATACTACTGCTAAATTGATCTTCGCTATTTTATCGGCAGGAATCGCAAGCTCACCTGCTCCGCTGTCTATCGTAACAATCCCGTTTTCCTTTCCGAGGAGAACACCGTCGTGCGACTTACTGCCGTTTATCTGCTCAAAAGTCTTTACTTCCACTGGCCTTCCGGCAAAACGTACATAATCGGAATCCTTAATGAGCTCCCTGTCAAGGCCCGCCGAACTTACCTCGAGATTGTAGCTGCGGCTGATGATGTCATTTCTGTCGAGCTCCTCGCTCAGCCACACTGTGACCTTCTCACAATCATCGATGCTCACATACTCTGATTCAGCATCTGCCGGTTTATCGAGGCATACTCTCAGCACCCACGAAGGTCCTTCTTTCTTATATTCGACTTTGTAGATGTCGAGTCCGTTTTCAGCAAGAAACGGCATCAGCATCTCAGTTACCTTTGCTCCGATATCCTCTTTTGCCATGTTTTCACCGCAGAAAAATTCCATACATAAGTGAAAGAGTGGGATGCCCCACTCTTTCATAACGTTAGCTTACCTTGAACTTATACCACCAAAGCTCTGAAATTGCAAGTATTTTTATTTCAGGCCGATCCGGATCACTCTTTCTTATCGCCGCTTTCTTTCGCTTCAGAGCCGGAATCCTTCTTATCGCCGTCTTCCTTGTCTTTGCTCTTATCCTTCTTTGGCTGTGGCGGTGGATCAGGAGGCTGAGTTCCGGTTGTGTAGTACTCTCCGTTCTTTACCAGTACATTGTCAGGCATGGATCTGTACTCTCCGCCCTTTGCTCTCTTCACCTGGCCCATTATCCTGCCCCAGAGTCTGGCAGCTGTAGCCGAAGTTGAATTCAGCTCCACATTGTTGTCAGTTCCGATCCAGAGAGCTGCTGCGTATCTCGGTGTGAATCCGTCGAACCAGATGTCCCATGTCTCGTCCGTCGTCCCGGTCTTTCCGCCTACGCTTTCTCCTGATATAGCAGCATCATATGCGATACCGTCTGATACTACAGTCTGAAGAACATCTGTCATGATGAATGCTACGCCTTCATCGAGGACCTTTGTCTCTTCGGACTTGCCTTCGAGCAGCACCTTGCCGTTGCTGTCAGTGACCTTAGTATAGCAGATTCCCGAGTTGTGGACTCCTCCATTAGGGAATACCGCGTAAGCAAGCGCCATATCGAGAGGAGTAACACCTTCTGTCATCGCGCCGAGTCCGAGAGCAGCAAGGTTCACATCATTGGTTGGTTCGTCAGTATTATCTACAGCTGTGGTAATGCCGAACTTCTTTACCATTTCCATAGAGTAATCCGTGCCGACCTGCGCCAGGATCTTTACTGCACATGTATTGATCGACTGCTGTATAGCGCGTCTGAACGTCTTGTACCCGGTATATGTTCTGCCGAAGTTCTGAGGCCACGTCTTTCCGTTTACTGTCATCTTCTCGTCAGTTACAACGGAACTTGCTGTTATGTAGTTCCCCCAGTTCCTGGTTCCCTGACTGTCATAACCGGTATCCTTGAACTGGAAGTACTTTCCTTCCTGCTGATACTCAAAGCTCTTCTGAAGAGCCGGAGCGTATACAGCTATAGGCTTTATCGACGATCCCGGCTGACGCGGGCTTACTGCTCTGTTAAAAAGCTTATCGCCGTCGGTCTTTCTCGTACCCGCCATGGCCTTGATCTCTCCTGTGCCGACCTTTACAATGACCATCGCGCCCTCGACCTTTCCTGAATCATTTACAGCGCTCGGGAAATTGTCCTGATCCTTGAATTCTTTTGTGACGACTTTCTGCGCCTGTGAATCAAGCGTCGAGTAAATATTGAGACCTTTAGTATAGATCATTTTTTCGGCCTGATCTTCAGTAAAATCGTACGTCGCCATCAGGTCGTTCTTTACTGTCTCAAGGAGATAATCCTTGAATGCCGAGCTCGCGCTCAGGCTCTCACCACCAGGATTTATGAATTCCTCGAGCGGCTTTTTCGCTTCTTCCGCTGTGTCCTGACTTATGTATCCCTGCTCCGCCATGAGATCGAGCACCAGATAGCGCCTTTCTCTGGATATATCGTTTGCAAAGAGACCGTCGTCAAGTTCGGTAGTAGTCTCCGCCTCGTCGCCTTCTGTCATAATCAGAGCGTATACGCCCGGTGCCTGCGGCAGCGCAGCCAGTGCTGCACATTCACTGAGTTCGAGTTCTTCGACATCTTTGCTGAAATACTTCTTTGACGCCGTATCGACTCCGTAGCATCCGTAACCGAGATATATCGTATTCAGATAAGCGGTAAGGATCTCTTCTTTACTGAGTTCTTCCTCTATCTCATGAGCGTAATACATCTCAATGATCTTACGCTTTATGGATCTTACACTTTTCTCTTCAGGCAGGAATACGTTGCGTGCAAGCTGCTGTGTGATCGTACTCGTTCCGCTGATCTCACCGCCTCCGGAAACGGAATTCCATATGGCTCCGAAAATCCTCCTGAAATTGAAGCCTTTATGCGTCCAGAAAGTCTTATCTTCGATCGCTATGAAAGCGTTTTTAAGATTTTCAGGAAGCTCCTCATAATTTACAATGTCACGGTTTTCAGACAGATAGATGTCATTTGTCAGATTGCCCTTGTCATCGTAGATATGCGTGCTGACTTCAAGCGTGTTATAGATCTGCTTCGGATGGATAGTATCCGCATTGGCTATGACGATCGCAGCATAGGCTCCGCCCGCAATGCCGCACACTATGCCCAGTGCCACCATTATCTCAAGAAACGCGAGCAGCCATCCGAGAAAACCTTTTCTGCGCTTGATGATGAGCTTTTTCTTTCCGCCCTGCTGCTTCGCAGCCTTCTTCTGAGCTTTTGCAGCCTCCTTCTTCGCTATAGCGGCAGCCTTTGCCTCTTCGGCTTTCCGGGCTTCTTCAGCTTTCCTTGCCTCTTCGGCCTTTTTCTTCGCAGGAGCGCTGTTGTTCGCGACAGCTTTCTTCTCCTTCAGAGTCTTTCCCGCCGCCGCAGCCTTTACCGAAGCGCCCTGTTTTACACTCTTGGAAGGTTTGGTGGCTTTCTTGTTTTTGGCAGCCTCCATTTCCTCAAAGATCGCAGCTTCAAGCTTTGCCTGATACTCTGCTTTCTGTCTGGCCTCTTCAGCTAGTCTTGCGGCTTCTTCTTCCAGTCTGGCTCTTTCTGCCTTTCTGGCTTCTTCTTCTCTTGCGAGGATCCTCTGCCGTTCCGCTTCTGCTGCCTTAGCAGCTCTGCGGGCATCCTGCTGCTCCGCGATCTTTTTCTTCAGTACCAGTTTGGCATGTCCCAGTTTCTTTGAAAACTCTGACTGCTCCTGACGAGGTACAGCGGCTTTTGCTTCCTTTGCAGGAGCTGGAGCCGACTGTCTGCTGTAATCTTCAGGCAGACCGTATTGCTTCTTAGGAGCTTCCTCTGCCGGCACCTCTTCGACGACTGGCTCCGCAGCAGCTTCTTCAGCTGTCTCTGCCGGCGGAACATCAGGCTTGTTTTCAAAGTCGAAGTTGAAGCCGTCCGGTTCTTCAGGCCTGTTTTCAAAGTTAAACGAAAGACTTGCCGGCTCGTCCATTCTGACTGTATCAGATGAAGCGTTTCTCCGGTCCTGTGTGATCTCCCTGACTTTGTCGTTATTCTTGTTGTTGTCGAACTGATCTGGTGTCATTTCTGTCTCCGACAATGATTTATTTTTTTCACTTTACAATAAAAAGTGCGGACTTCCTAGTTCCGCACCATTTTAACACAAAATATTGTCTTTATAGTCATTTATCACGCTATATTTAGATTAAGATGTATTAAGGTTGCAATTTATGCACTGCGTTTTTTGCTCAGCATCCGCATTGAATTCAGTATGCAGATGACAGCTACTCCGACGTCGGCGAATACAGCAGCCCACATATTGGCTATGCCCAGTGCTCCAAGCGTCAGGCATCCGAATTTGACCAGAAGCGCAAACACAATATTCTGTCTCGAGATTCCAAGCGTTTTGCGGGCAATGCGCATGACTGCAGGTATTTTCCCTATATCATCATCCATTATCACTACATCAGCGGCTTCTATGGCGGCATCGGATCCCAGTGATCCCATGGCGATGCCCACATCAGCTACCGAAAGCACAGGGGCATCATTTATGCCGTCTCCGATGAACGCAAGTCTTCCGCGTTTTTTATCGGATGCTCCGCCCTGACCGGCTTTACTCCTTAGGCCATCAATAAGTTCTTCGACAGCGCTTACTTTATCCTGCGGAAGAAGTCCGGCTCTGTATCCATCGATCCCCAGCTCCGAAGCAACAGCTGAAGCGACCTTTTCGGAATCACCGGTGAGCATTATCACTGATCTGACTCCGGCGCTCTTCATTTCGCTGATGGCTTCAGCGGCTCCTGCCTTAGGCATGTCCGCAACTATGATAGTTCCTATGTACTTCCCGTTCCTGGCCACATAGCAGTTTGTTCCGCTTACATCCACAGTCAGCTCAGGAAGCTCAATACCCTCTTCATCAAAGAACCCGCTGTTGCCTACCGTGATGGTATCGCGGCCGGCCTTCGCTATGATGCCCTTGCCGGCAACATTTCTGACGTCCTTTATCTTAGACGGAGAAATCGGCTTTTCACACGCCTCCACTATCGCTGCAGCTATAGGATGAGTCGACCCTGCTTCAGCGGCAGCGGCATATCTTATGATCTGATCGGTGTCGCAGCCCTCCGCGGCTTCAACCATAGCCACTCTGAACTTACCTTCAGTAAGTGTACCGGTCTTGTCTGTGACTACTGTTTCAAGATCAGCAAGAAGTTCGAGATAGTTGGAGCCCTTTACAAGCACTCCTCCTGACGACGCGGCGCCTATGCCCCCGAAGAAAGCCAGCGGCACGGATATAACCAGCGCACACGGGCATGATATAACGAGGAACGTGCATGCCCTGAGCACCCACTTGCCGAACTCCGCGGCGAAATGCCCGGAGATAAGCGGCGGCAGAAAGGCGAGCACTACAGCGGCGATCACAACAGCAGGAGTGTAATAGTGAGCGAACCTGGTTATGAAGTTCTCTGTTACCGACTTGCGCGACGACGCTTCTTCTACAAGCTCGAGTATCTGTGATACAGTGCAGTCATCGAATTCCTTATCAGCCCTTACTCTCAGAAGAGTATCTCCGTTTATGCAGCCTGAGATCACCTGATCTCCCTCGCTTACGAGTCTCGGAAGCGATTCACCTGTAAGTGCCGAGGTGTTTACAAGTCCGCTTCCTTCAAGGACGACCCCGTCCGTAGGTACTTTTTCGCCCGGTTTTATCACCAGTATGTCGCCCACTTCTATGTCATCGGGATCTATCACTTCAATGCTGCCGTCTTCAGCTTCGCGGTTGGCGAAGTCAGGAGCCATGCTCATAAGGCCGGCGATGGACTCTCTCGACCTGCCTACAGCATATCCCTGGAAGAACTCTCCCACCTGATAGAACAGCATGACGGCGGCGGCCTCTCCGAACTCACCGCATCCGAATGCTCCGACAGTAGCGACAGTCATCAGGAAGCTTTCATCAAAGAGCTGTCTGTTCTTTATGCCCAGCAGGCACTTTCTTATAACGTCACTGCCTACTATGAAGTAAGGTATGAGGTACAGCGCGAGCATGAGCCATCTGCCTGCCGGACCGATGTTCTCAAATACTCCGGTATGCTCCGCGATCAGAAGTATCACGAAGAGCACGAAAGCGATGGCTATGCGTTTTAATTCCTTTTTCTGTTTTGCAGTAAATCTGTCCATAGTTGCTATCTATATTTAATATAAAAGTTATAGTGTTAAAGTACTACCTGGCAGTCTGGCTCCACTTTAGCGATGCACTTAACTGCCTCTTCAACTACCTTATCGAATACGGCGTCATCAGCGTCTATCATCATCTTCTGAGTCATGAAGCTTACTGAAGCGTCGTTTACTCCATCAAGTTTCTTTATTGCTTCCTCCATCTTTGCAGCACAGTTAGCACAGTCAAGATCGATAAGTTTGAATTTCTTTTTCATTTCACGTTCTCCTTTTCTTTCAAATCAGGATCATTCTTCGATATGTTCCTTGCCCATCTCTATGATCGTCTTTACGTGATCATCATCGAGGGAATAGTAGATAGCCTTGCCCTCGCGGCGCGTCTTTACGAGCTTGCCGATCCTGAGGGCCTTGAGCTGGTGCGAAACAGCGGACTGGTTCATCGCTATATCTTCGCATATCTCGCTCACGTTCTTCTCCCCGTCAAAAAGGTCATAGAGTATTTTGATGCGGGTAGAATCCGCGAACATCTTGAAGAGCTCCGCGAGCTCGAGGAGTTCCTCCTCGCCAAGGTCTTTTATCATGTAATCGTTTTCTGTCATGCCGCATCCTTTCACAAGAAAAAACATATGCCGATATATTCATATGAATATATTAGCATATGTTCATAATAAGTCAATACTATTTCGCTGTTTTTTTTAGTCGGAGAATCCGTCCCATACAGGAACGCCTGTGTAGACCTGAGGTTTTTCCTCTCCTATCAGCACCCTGAGAGCTCCGGCCGCCATAGCCTCGTGCTCCACCTCCCCCGGATATGAGAAGACGGGAGCTATCCACCCGCAGTGTTCATTTATATACTCGTATATGTCATCGAATCTGAGGAGTCCGCCTCCCAGTAATATGGCGTCGACTCTGCCCGACAGCACGGCTGCCATCGAGCCTATGCCCTTGCAGATATTGTAGAGCATGGCCTCCCATACGCGCACAGCCTTCGGATCGCCGGACTCCACCATTTTGTGCACCTTATCAGAATCCGAGGTGCCGAAATGGCTCACAAAGCCGGCAGATCTGGTGCACGCGTCAGAGACCTTCAGCCCCGATCCGCTGCTGAAATACTCAACAGCAGGCTGCACCGGGAGCGCTCCTATGCGGGTCGGCGTAAAAGGCCCCTCTCCGAGCGCGTTGTTGGTGCCGTCCACCATGCGCCCGTGCCTGTGTGCGGATATGGACATCCCTCCGTCTATGTGGCAGACTATGAGATCCGAATCCTCATATCTCATGCCGTGCCTTTCGCAGTGCAGGCGCGCCGTGCCCTTGAGATTGAGTACGTGAAGGCTCGATCCGCGGTAAAAACCGTCTATGCCCGTGATGCGGGCAACATCATCGAATTCATCCACCTTAGGACCGTCCACCATCAGGGCGATCCCGCCGTATTTGTCAGCGAGCTCGCGAGCAAGAGGCGCTCCGAGGTTCGCCGGGTGATCCACGCCCGTAACCTTGTTTCTGGTGTCCTCCAGAAGCTTATCGTTTATCTCATATACTCCGCTCCTGATGGTTGCAGTGCTTCCCCCGCGGCCGACTACCGCGTCGACACCGTGCAGGTCTATGCCGTTCTCATCGAGGAACTGAAGTATCATCTGCTTTCTGAAGTCCAGCTGATCGTACGCACTTGCGAACTTAGCCAGCACCGGCGCGTCATGGAAGACGTTGGCTTCGTAAAGCTTGTTCCCGTCCTCAAAGTACGCGAGCTTTGTGGATGTCGATCCTGGATTTATGACGAAAATTCTGTAGCTCATGTCGTTTCTGTTTTTATACAAGCAAATACACTTTAAGATGTTGATTGCAGAACACTTGTTCGGTATCATTATACTGCCGGGATCAATGGAGTATTATGAGGCAGGCAGTGGATGTTCTGGCCGTTTTCGATATAGGAGCGATGTCTCCCCGCCCTATCAGATTCAAGGTGGTGGAGTTCGGCATAAAGAAGACGGTCAGAGTAACGGACATAAAGAATATCGAGTGGCTCGGCGCAGGCGGTGTATCACGCATCGTCTATGATTGCTGTACGGTCAATGAAGGCCGCCGTGTAAACTACCGTCTGCTCTACTTCTACCGCGAATGCCGCTGGGAGATCGAGCGCAGCGCGTGATCCCTAAAGATCGAATATGCTTATCTGCGCCGACTCAGGCAGCCCGCTGAAGAGTCCGTGCTTTTTAAGATCCTCTATATTGGTGCCGGTCAGTCTTGTCCTTGACCTTACATCGTCTATGGTGCTGAATTCCCTCTCAGCGTATGCCGCCGCGAGCGACTCAGCAGCCGTGTCTCCTATCCCGTTCACAGCGTTGAACGGCAGCATTATCTTTCCGTCCACCACGGAGAACCTGCAGGCCTCAGCCACCCCGAGCACAGGCTCGGCAAAGCTGAATCCTCTCGAGAAAGCCTCGTACATTACTTCGTATACTGTCAGCTGCTCCTTCTGCTTGGCTGTGGCGGTATTTCCGAGCTTTTCTATCTCATCCATCCGCTTTTCGACGCCCTGCACTCCGAGGCCGATTATATCGGCGTCAAAATTGTCCACCTTGGAAGTGAACCATGCCGCGTAGAATGCCTCAGGATAATTGACCTTGAACCAGGCCATCCTGATGGACATCATGACGTATGCGGCGGCGTGGGCGCGCGGGAACATGTACTTCAGAGTCTCGCACGACCATATATACCAGTCAGGCACGCCGTGCTCCTTCATCATGTTGAGCTGCTCCTCGCTGAGCACGCGGTTCTTTCTTACTATCTCCATGATCTTGAAGGCATCTCCGTTCGGAAGTCCCTTTTTGATCAGGAAGTTCATGATATCGTCACGGCACGATATTACCTCATCGATGGTCGCGGTGCCCTTTCTGAGGAGCTCCTGCGCGTTGTTCGTCCATACGTCGGTGCCGTGCGAGAAACCCGACATCTTGATCAGCGCGGAGACTGTTGTAGGATGTATGTCATCGAGCATCCCTCGCGTGAAGTTAGTTCCGAACTCAGGTATGGCGTATGTGCCGTGAGTGAATCTGTAATTCTCATTCTTGATCTTAAGAGCGTCGAGCGATGTGAATATGCTCAGCGTCTCCCTGTCATCGAGAGGTATGTTCATAGGATCGACGCCGGTCATTACCTGAAGATGCCTTATGAGCTGCGGCACATCGTGGCCGAGTATGTCGAGCTTCAGAAGGTTCTCGTCGATCTTGTGATAATCGAAGTGCGTAGTGATGACGTCGGTGTCGCGCTTGTTTGCCGGCTTCTGTATAGGGCAGAACTCGTATATCTCGTGGTCATCAGGAACTACGATGATGCCGCCCGGGTGCTGGCCTGTGGTGCGCTTTACGCCGGTGCATCCCTTTACCAGATAATCTATATCGTATTTGCTGGCATTTATGTGATTGTCCTCAACGTAGTGCTTTACGTATCCGAAGGCAGTCTTTTCAGCTATGGTAGCTACCGTGCCGGCCTTGTATACGTTCTTTTCACCGAAGATCTCTCCCACATACCTGTGGGCCACAGGCTGGTATTCGCCCGCGAAGTTGAGGTCTATATCAGGCTCCTTGTCCCCCTTGAATCCGAGGAATGTGGCGAACGGTATGTTGAGGCCTTCTTTCTTCATGCGGGCGCCGCAGTCAGGACACATTTTCTCAGGCATGTCGTATCCTACGTCGTACTTGCCCGGCTCGTCCGACCACTCAAAATGCTTGCACTCAGGGCAGACATAATGCGGTGCGAGCGGATTTACCTCTGTTATCCCGGCCATCGTAGCCGCAAATGATGAACCTACCGATCCTCTCGATCCTACGAGGTATCCGTCACGGTTCGATTTCTGCACCAGCATCTGGGCGGCGATGTACATGACGGCGTATCCGTTTCCGATTATGGAGCTGAGCTCTGTCTCGAGCCTCTCATCTATCTCAGGCGGAAGCGGATCTCCGTATATGGACTTCGCCTTTTCGTAGCAGCTGTTCCTTAAAGTCTCCTCAGCGCCTTCGATCTTCGGAGGAAACTTGCCCTTAGGTACAGGCAGCACCTCCTCCACCATGTCCGCGATCTTATTCGTATTGGTGATGACGATCTCTTCTGCCCTGTCTCCCAGATACTCGAACTCCTTCATCATCTCGTCAGTCGTACGCAGATAGAGCGAGTCGGACGGAGTATCGCGGAAGCCTATGCCCGCCATTATGATATTGCGGTATATGGACGCCTCCTGAGTAGGATAATGCGAGTCCGTTGTGGCGACGGTAAGCTTGCCCAGTCTGTCGCCCGTAGCGATTATCCTGAGGTTGTTGTTGATGAGATCCTGATCATCGCGCGCTATCCCGTCTTCGATCATGAAGCGGTTGTTGCCGAGCGGCTGTATCTCAAGATAGTCGTAGAAGGAAGCTATCCTGTCGAGTTCGTCGTCATCAGCTCCTCTTATGATGGCCTGATACAGCTCGCCTGCTTCACAGGCGCTTCCGATGATGAGGCCCTCTCTGTGTGCCTGCAGCACCGAACGCGGTATCCTCGGCCGCTTGTAGAAATAGTCAATATGCGAAGTACTGACGAGCTTGTAGATGTTTTTGAGGCCCGTCTGGTTTTTCGCCAGTATTATTATGTGATACGTGCGGTTTTTCTTTATGTCGATGGTGCCGTCCGCGTCAGTCGCGTCTTCGTCCGGATAGAGATATCCTTCGACACCGTAAATGATCTTTATGTTTCTTCCGTTCTTGGCTTGCTTCGCCGCCTCCTTGGCAGCGTCAGGAAAGGCCTGCACGACTCCGTGGTCGGTGATGGCAACAGCCGGCTGGCCCCAGTAAGCCGCCTTGCTGACTATGTCCTTCACCTCGTTGAAGCCGTCGTTGTCGCTCATCTTGGTATGGCAGTGAAGCTCCACCCTGCGGCCGTTCGGATAGGTGTCTTCCTTGAGCTTCTTTTCGGTCTTCTTGAGCGAGCTCATCATCATGAGATTCTGGTGCTCATATGTGTCATACTCTACCGCGCCGCGTACCCTCACCATGTCTCCCATGGAGAGGTTCTCCTGCATCTCCTTGAGCTTGTCTTCGGATATGAAGGCCTTGAGGCCGAAGGTGCGCACCTCTGAAGCTATGAGTACGGTTATGAGCTGGCGCCCGCTTTTGATAGGCATCGACTCAAAGCTGAACACCTCTCCTTCTATCACCGGTTTTTCCTTGCTGCCGACATAAGCGTCGAGCTGCCCGTACGGAACCGGATCTCCGTGGAAATCATCGCCCAGCAGCACAAGCTCGCCTGCCGGATTGGTGAATGCAGGCTTGTCCTTTTTGCTCTGCCTGTACTGGCGTCCGTTTCCACTGCTGTAGCCGCCTCCCGATGGCTGAGCCTGAAAGCTTTCATCGCCGGATGGCTTCGGAGCCATGACACCCGTGTAGGTGTAATTGAATCTGACTCTTTCAGCAGACGCTATCCTGGCTGCTATCCTTCTCTTCATGAGGTTCTCGGTTTTTTTCGGCATCACAAAATTGAGCTTGGCGTCGATATCCAGCGCCACGCTCGTGCCTCCGTTCACCTTTGACACAGCCACATTTGTGATCTCTATGTCTATGTCTCTGGCGTCCCTGCCGCTTGCCTCCCTGAGCTCATCAGCAGTCAGAATGTCTTCTGAGATCTTTATCATGCTTTCCTTTATTCATTATCGGCTTCAACAAGCTCTATGAGCCTGTCTACAAGCCGGTTTTCTTCCACTTTTTCGAGTATCTCTCCGTGGCTGAAAACAAGGCCTTCGCCTCTTCCTCCGGCGATGCCGTAGTCCGCCTCGCGGCTCTCTCCCGGTCCGTTGACAGCGCAGCCCATAACAGCCACTTTAAGAGGCCTGAGTCCGAGCTCCGCACGCTTTTTAGCGATAGGCATGAGTCTTTCCTCTGCTTCGTTCGCGAGTCCGATCAGGTCGATCTCCGTTCTTCCGCACGTAGGGCACGATACCACTTCAATGGCCTTCTCTCTGAGCCCTGTAGTCTCGAGTATGCGCCTTGCGAAGAGCACCTCTTTTACCGGATCATCGGTAAGGGAAACTCTCATTGTATCTCCTATACCCGCAAGGAGGAGCGCTCCTATCCCTATCGCTGATTTTATCTCTCCGCTTCGAGGAGTTCCCGACTCGGTGATGCCTATGTGTATAGGCGCGTTGGTCAGCTTTCTCAGCTTGAGGTGGGCATCGTAATTCATCCTTACATTCGAAGACTTGATGGATACCACCAGCTTGTCGTATCCGAGGTCTTCTATATACCTGAGCATCGCAGCTCCGCTCTCAGCCAAGGCGTCAGCTGTGACCCCGCCGTACTTCTCTATAAGATCCTTCTGAAGCGATCCGGAGTTTACGCCTACGCGTATAGGTATGCCGTGCTCTTTTGCCTTATCTGCGACAGCCTTTACTCTCTCGGCGCTTCCTATATTGCCGGGATTGATACGGATCTTGTCCGCTCCGGCATCGATCGCGGCTATAGCGAGCCTGTAATCGAAGTGTATGTCAGCGACAAGAGGCACCTTGACGAGCTTCTTTGCCCTTCCGAATGATTCGGCAGCTTCCATATCCGGTATGGCGCATCTTACGATCTGACAGCCCGCGTCAGCAAGCTCATCTATCTGCCTTACCAGCAGATCGGTATTTCTGGTGTCGACGTTGGTCATCGACTGTATGGATACAGGCGCGCCGCCTCCGATGGCGACATCGCCGCAATATACCATTCTTGACATCCTATCTCCTTTTTAACCGAAAAGATTCATTACGTCGTTTACAGTGACAAGCAGGAAGAAAGTCAGCAGCACTGCCATTCCGATGACTGTTGCCTTGTACTCCATGTCATCGTTGATCCTTCCGCCCGAGATTATCTTCAGCAGAATGAAGAATATCTTTCCGCCGTCGAGTCCCGGTATAGGGATCAGGTTGAATATGGCAAGGTTGAGGCTGACTATGGCCAGAAGCATGAGATATGTCCCAAGGCCGTAGTCCGAAGCCGTATCGACTATCTTCACAAGACCGACAGGCCCCGCTATGTCGTCTCTCTTCACCTGCCCTGTGAAGAGCATCCTGAAGCTCTCAAAAAGTGATTTTGTGAGATCCCAGGTAGTTGCCGGCCCCATTCTGACGCAGGTAAGAAAGTCCTTTGTGACCCCTGCTGTTATGCCTACCATGTAGCTTCCGTATTCCTCGCTGTACTCCGGTGTCACGGTGGCAACGGCTCTTTCACCATTGCGCTCATATGTGATCTCGAGCGGTTCTCCTCCGTCATAGGAGCCTATGCTTTCCGATACCTTTTCCCAGGTGCCGGTCTTTACACCGTTGATCTCTACGATGGTATCACCCGCTTTGAGGCCTGCGGCTTCGGCAGGCGAACCCGGCTGCACGGAAGCAAGAGTATTGCAGACTACTCCTGACACGCAAAGAGCGATGGTCACGGCAAGAACTGCGATTATGATATTCATCGTGACCCCGGCGAGCAGTATCGCTATTTTCTGCGGATAGCTTTTGGATGAATATGATGTGGGACTGTCCACACTCTCTTCTTCGCCCTCCATGGCGCAGTATCCGCCAAGAGGAAGCAGCCTCAGGGAGTACTGAGTATCGCCCTTCTGCTTTTTAAAGATGAGAGGACCCATGCCGACGGAAAACTCGTTGATCTTGACTCCGCACAATCTGGCAACTATCATGTGTCCCCACTCGTGCGGGATTATCAGCACGAGCATCATTAATACAAACAGGATCGCTGTTTTCACTGTATTCTGTCTCCAGTCTCAAAAAATCTATATGTTGAGTATGCCTGTGAGCGCGTAGACGGCGTAATAGACCACAGGCGCTACAAAAATTACACTGTCAAATCTGTCCATGATGCCGCCGTGTCCCGGTATCAGTGTACCGTAGTCCTTTATGCCCATCTTGCGCTTGAACATCGAAGCAGTGAGGTCTCCTGCCATTCCTGCAGCTCCCCCCACAAGTCCGAGCACCAGGCATACGAGTGCCATCTCTCTCATGAATATGAATCCGAAGAGCCATGACAGCAGGGAGCTCCCGGCCAGGCCGCCTATCGCGCCCTCTATTGTTTTCTTAGGGCTCAGATTAGGAGCCATCTTATGCTTTCCGAGGAAGAATCCCGTGAAATACGCAAAGATGTCCGAGCCGAACGCGGCGATCACTACTATCCATATGAAGAGGCTGTATTCTGTCATGTCTATCAGCACCATATGGTATGTGAAGAACGGTATGTATACCATTGCGGCAACAGTGGCAATCGCATCATAAGGGCCTCTTTCATTTATCTTCCAGCCGTAGATCATACCTGCGGCTGCAGCCAGAAAGAGCCAGATTGTCATGAGCATCATATTGTTGAAGTATGCAGGCACGCTGCTTATTGACGCTGCATTGGCTGAAAAGGCTCCTGTAATGAATACACCCGAGAAAAGCAGACCGGTCATTACATAGCAGACCGGCTTTGACGGGTGCACGCCGAGGTTTTCCCATCCGTTGCAGAATTCGTGTATGCCCATTACGGCGATAATAAGAGCTGCCGCCCAGATACAGGACTATCAGCAGTGGTGCCATTATTAAGCCGGAAATGATTCGTGTTTTCATAGTATTATCTCCACTTGTCCGGTCAAATATCCTGCCGAAACGATACGGCTCTCGCCTCACCGCGGCTTAACGCAGCGGTGCTAAGCTCTGGCTTCGTAACCGGCAAGTGCTCCTCGCTTACTCGTCGCTGAGGTTACTCGCCAATCGCTAAGTGCCGGCTGCCGCGGAGTCGTTTCTTCAGGATATTTGACCGGACTTCAAGCAAAAGCTACTTTTCTGTCTCAGTGCGCCCTCCGAACCTTCTGTCGCGGTTCGAATAAGCGTCTATCATCTCAGCATATTCCTCAGGCGTAAAATCCGGCCATAGCGTGTCCGTGAACATCAGCTCGCTGTAGGCAGCCTGCCATGTGAGGAAATTTGACATCCTCTCCTCACCGCTCGTCCTTATGATGAGGTCCGGATCGGGCACATCGAAATTGGCGCTTCCCGAATAGAGAAATCTCGAGATATCATCTTCGGTAAGCTCCTGAGGGTCTCTGCCCTGCTCTATGCATTCGGCAGTCAGCGCCTTTACGCTCTTAAGGATCTCGTCTCTTCCCCCGTAATTCAGAGCTATGTTGAAGATGAGACCGTCATTGTCCTTCAGCCTGCCTACCATCTTATCGATGGCATCAACGGAGGCTTTCGGAAGCATGCTGTAATCACCGAATATATTGATGTGAACGTTGTTTTCATCGAGCTCCTCAAGCTCTGAATTGACGTACTTGACAATAAGATTAAAAATGCCACTGACCTCTTCAGTGCTCCGCTTCCAGTTTTCGGTAGAAAAGGCATAGACAGTAAGGTATTTTACGCCCAGATTCGATGAGGCGATGACTATTTTCTTCATCGACTGCATCCCGGCGTTGTGCCCCATAACGCGCGGCACGCCGTGAGCCTTTGCCCATCTGCCGTTGCCGTCCATTATTATTCCTATGTGAGTTGGTACTGGTCGTCTTTCCATATCGTTTTACAAAACAGCAGGCGTGGCTTTACAGCCACGCCGCATATCATCATTAAAATACGCCTTTTAGACCTCCATGAGTTCTTTTTCCTTATCGGCGATGATGGAATCGATGTCCTTTATCGCCTTCTCAACGGTCTTCTGTGTCTCGTCGAGTTCCTGCTTGAGATCGTCCTCTGTGAGTTCTCCGGCCTTCTCAGCCTTCTTGAGTTCATCATTCACATCTCTTCTCAGGTTTCTGACAGCCACCTTGGCTTCTTCGCCGTAGTTCTTGACTACCTTGGTGAGTTCCTTACGTCTCTCCTCAGTGAGCTGAGGGATAGCGAGTCTGATTACCTTGCCATCGTTCGTCGGATTGATGCCGATGTTTGCCTCGAGTATCGATCTTTCGATGTCTCCCACCGATTTAGGATCGAACGGCGAGATCATCAGTGTTCTCGGATCAGGCACCGAAATGTTTGCCAGAGCCTTGAGCGGAGTAGGTGTTCCGTAGTAGTTCACCATGATCCTGTCAAGAAGTGCAGGATTAGCTCTGCCAGCTCTTACGGTGTTAAGGTTTTCCCTGAGAAAGCTCTTAGCGCCTTCTATTCTCTCTTCGAGTGTTTTCTTTGCCATGATATGCCCTCCCTACTGTATGAGTGTGCCGACATTTTCGCCATTGATAACTTTCATGAGATTGCCCTCTTCCTTGAGAGCGAATACATATATCCTGGTCTGTGTATCCTTGCACAGCGTCGCTGCGGTAAGATCCATGACCTTAAGATCCTTTTCGATGATGTCCATGAACGAAAGCTCGGTGAAGCGCTCGGCGTCAGGATCCTTTTTAGGATCTGCCGAATACACCGCGTCGATGTTCTTGGCGAGAAGGAGTACATCCGCTCCTATCTCGGCAGCTCTCAGGGCAGCTGTGGTATCTGTTGTGAAGAACGGGCTTCCCGTGCCTCCTCCGAAGACCACCACCTTGCCTTCCTCAAGATAGTCGAGCGCCTTGCGTCTGGCATAGCCTTCAGCCATGTCCCTTATCTCGATGGCTGTCATCAGCTTTGCCGGACAGCCTGCAGAAAGAAGTGCATCCTGCACAGCGAGGCCGTTCATTACGGTCGCCAGCATGCCCATGTAGTCAGCAGTCGGCTTGTCGATGTTGCCGCCTGTGCGTCCGCGGAAGAAATTGCCTCCGCCCACGACGATAGCTGTCTCCACGCCCGCGTCATGTATCTCTTTGATCTGAGCTGCAAGCTTTCCGAGCTCTGCATCGTTGACTCCGAAGCGGTCATCGCCCGCCAGAGCTTCTCCGCTTACCTTTATAAGGACTCTTTTGTATTTTATTGCCATATTTACAGGTTCCTCCAACTAAGTATTATAACATGAATGTCGGATCAACTCTACGCATCTTTCTTTTCTATCTTGCGGATCTCTTTTGTGCGGATCTCTTCGCAGATGGCGCTCACGAATTCTCCGAGAGGCTTTACGCCCTCGTCTCCGAGATATCTCGATCTTACGGATACGTTGCCGTCCTCGGCTTCCTTCGCTCCGAGCACCAGCATGTAAGGCACCTTCTCCATCTGAGCCTTGCGGATCTTGTATCCGATCCTCTCGCTGCTGTTGTCTACAGTCACATCCACGCCGTTCTTTCTGAGCTCCCTGCGGACCTCTTCAGCGTAGTCTGCGATCTTGTCGGAGATAGGCAGTATCCTTACCTGCTCAGGGCAGAGCCATGT
>CADATR010000015.1 GCA_902790885.1 uncultured Eubacteriales bacterium | reverse complement strand
GTCAGTGATCTTGGAGTATCGCTGGCGTTTTACGAGAAGGCGCTCGGGCTGAAGGAGGTCAGGAGAAAGACTGCGTCTGACGGTTCGTTCATAATCGTATATGTTGCAAATGAGGAGGCGGACTTTGAACTCGAGCTGACATGGCTTGCGGAGCATCCGCAGAAGTACGATCTGGGCGAGGAAGAGTTCCATCTGGCATTCCGCACCGATGATTTTGCGGCGGCTCATGCGCTTCACGAGGAGATGGGCTGTATCGCGTTTGAGAATCACGACATGGGCATTTACTTCATTACGGATCCGGACGGTTACTGGCTTGAGATACTCCCTCCGAGAGATTAAGAAGATAAGGCGGCGACACATATCACTTTACGAAGGAGGAAACTCCTGAAGTGATCGCTACCATGAAGATAAATACAGAGGGCCTCGGACAGTTCGCTTACGCACCTGAGGGAGAGAACGTCGAGTACATAGCCGTATTCGATATAGAAGAATAGAGAAACCAGCCGGGCCGTTTCTCAGCGGATGAATTTGTCTATGGCTTTGTTGAGTTCTTCGATGGACTCGATGTCGTCCCTTTTGACAGCGTCGATGATGCAGGTAGACATGTGCTCCTTGAGGATCACCCGGCTGACAGATTTAATGGCTGATTCTATGGCAGACAGCTGTATCAGCACTTCAGAGCAGTCACGGCCGTCTTCGACCATGCGCTTCGTGGACTCCATGTGGCCGATTATCCGGCTCATTCTGTTCAGGACAGCCTTGGTGTGCTGAGCCGAATGGACGTGACCGTGCTCGTGGCTGTGAGACCCATCGCCGTGGATGTGTGTATGAGTGTATTCATGACCTGACTCATCCAGATGAGTGTGCTCGTGAAAATGCTCGTGTGTATGATCGTGACCGTGTTCGTGATTATCTGACATTTCAGCCTCCGGTTTCTGTCTGTGTTCTGAGTTATTTGCATTGTAACAAATGAGCCGGGCAAAGTTAACCCCGAGCGGGGGATATGCGCATGCGTATCTTTCAAAAACCACGGTTTTGATGTAAAATAAATAAACTATGAGCTGAGTTCATAAAGTAAGCCTGACCGCTCCGGGCGGCAGGTATAACAGGAGGTCAATATGGCTGATAACAATAGTGAAATACTACAGAACGGAGATACAAAGGCTGCGGAACCGGTCATAGACAAGCACTATCAGCTGCTCGAGACCAAAAGAGCAGAAGGCATAATCGAAAAGGCCATGAACCTCGCCAGGGAGGAGATTCCTAAGGGCGCTGTAGCGACTTATATCCCTGAGCTTGGCAAGGTGGATCCTCATCAGCTGGGAATATGTCTTTACCCGTTAAAAGGCGAGAAGATCTGCATGGGCGATTATAACACGAGATTTACTATACAGTCTGTCTCGAAGGTAATCATGCTCATCGTGGCGCTCGAGGTATGCGGACTCAAAACTGTGTTCAAAAAGGTAGGCATGGAGCCTTCAGGAGAAGCTTTTGACTCTCTTGTAGAGCTCGATGTCAGCAACTCCAAGCCTTATAATCCTCTGATCAACTCCGGGGCCCTGGCAGTATGCGGTCTTCTGCTTCCAGAGGTATCATTCCAGGACATGCTCAGATATACAAGAAACATATGCTCTGACATGGACATAGAGCTGAACGAGGACGTTTTCGATTCTGAAATGAAGACATGCTCGCGCAACCGCTCCATCGCTTATCTGCTTGAGAGCAAGGGCATCATCACGACTGATGTTGAGGACACACTGCGTTTTTACACAAAGATGTGCTCAATGAACGTGACTGCCGAGTCGCTTGCAAACCTCGGAAAGAAGCTTGCCAACGACGGTGTGTGCATCATTGACGGAAAGAGATACATGACATCGCGCACAGCGCGGATCGCCAAGACCCTCATGCTTACTTGCGGCATGTATGACGGGTCGGGTACCTTTGCCATAAAGGTCGGCATCCCTACAAAGTCAGGCGTGGGCGGAGGCCTGCTGTCGGTTTCGGACAAGAGAGCCGGCATAGGCGTATTCGGACCGGCCCTTGACGCTCAGGGCAACAGTATTGCCGGCTGCAAGCTCCTCAGAGAGATATCCAATGAGCTCAGGCTCAATCTCTTCTACGATCCAGAATGGGATAAGCAGGATTCTGAGGATACGGTGCTGAAAGACATGCAGGCAAGATCGGTGATGTAAAATGAATATAACTGTATATTGCGGAGCCGCAGAAGGAAAGGATCCTGAGTTCATTGCCCGTGCCAGGGAGCTTGGGGCATGGATGGCAGGTGAAGGCCACACACTCATTTACGGAGCAGGAAACTCAGGTATGATGGGGGCTGTTTCGGATGCGCTCATGGAAGGAGGCGGAAGGGCTGTCGGAGTCACTCCGCGCTTCTTTATACTGGCAGAAGAGACGCGCAGCGATCTTGCTGAGGTCGTGATCTCCGATGACATGGCTGAAAGGCGCAAATGGATGATAGAACACGGAGACGCCTTTATCGCTCTGCCGGGCGGCATGGGTACGCTCGATGAGATCACCGAGGTAATGACATATAAAAGGCTCGGGCTTCTCGGCAAGGTAAATAAACCCGTGATGATCTACAACGTGAACGGCTATTACGACCGCTTCTTCAGCTTTCTTGATGACATGCTGGATCAGGGCTTCTGCCGCCCGATCGACCGTTGCAACGTGATAGAAGTAAGGTGCCTTGAGGATATAGTCCACGCTCTAAGATGCGTCGGAGAGATCGATGAAACAAGGACTTCAAAATACGACTGAAAACAATAGATGAAGAATCTCTTCAGAACACTGATACCGCATAAATGGACTGCATTGCTTGTTCTGCTTCTAATGGCAGGGCAGGCTTTTTGTGAGATGAATTTGCCGCAGTATACGCAGGCGCTCATCGATACAGGCATCCAGAACAGGGGTATCGAGCACATAGTTCCCGAAGCGATAACAGGAAGCGAGTTCATGGAGGCTGATGCTCTGATGACAGAAGATCAGAGCGCTCTGTGGCATGATGCGTACGGTATCAGCGAGGCGAATGCCGCTGACACCTATCACAGGACTGAGATGTCCGAAGAAGAGCTCGACTCGCTTGACGGGGCCCTTCTTACCCCTCTGGTAAAGCGCTATGCTGCAAAAAACGGAGAAACGCTCGCTGACGCGGAAGCTTCAGCCGGAGCCGCAGGCGGGGATGCCCCGGCTGTCGCCGGAGAGGATGGCGAGGTAAACAGCAACATGCTCGCAATGGGTATCGCCTATGCCGGAGACTGCGATCAGGAGGCCGGCCTCGATATTCTTGCAATACAGAATTCATTCATGCTCAGATGCGGCGGACTGATGCTGCTGATGTCCGTGGCTGTAATGGCACTCACCACTCTGATATCCCTTCTCGCCGCGAGAGTCGGCGCCAGCATAGGACGCGACCTCAGAGCGCGTCTTTTCGCCAATGTCATGTCTTTCTCGAACGCTGAAATGAACGAGTTCAGAACATCATCCCTCATTACGCGCGCTACGAACGACATACAGCAGGTGCAGATGACTTCCACGATGATGCTGCGCATGATGCTCTTTGCTCCGTGCATATGCACATGGTCGATCATAAAGGTTTATCAGACACACGCGCACATGAACTACGTCATAGTTACGGGCGTAATAGCCATACTTCTGATGGTCGGGACGGCCTTTGTAATTGCCATGCCGAAATTCAGGATCATGCAGTCTCTTATCGACGCGCTTAACGCGGTATCGAGGGAGATACTCACGGGCATACAGGTAATACGTGCGTTCGGAAGGGAAGACACCGAGGAAGAGCGTTTCGACAAGGCCAATCATGACCTTTACAGAAACCAGCTCTTTGTAAACCGCACCATGATATCCATCACACCTATACTCATGATAGTCATGTACGGGCTGTCGATATGGATTACCTGGGTAGCGGCGGGTCGTATAGACACAGGCGGGATGCAGGTAGGAACAATGACCGCTTTCATTGCATACTCCATGGAGATAGTGTTCTCCTTCCTGATGATAGCCAGCATGGCGATATTCATCCCAAGAGCAGGGATAGCCGCGGACAGGATTTACGAAGTGCTCAACACCGAGGCTTCGATCAGAAACAAAAATGATGCAGTGAGCATTGATACAGAAGGGGAGCGCGGTCACAGCAAAGGCGCGGAGATAAGATTCGAGCATGTGACATTCAGATATCCGGATGCGGAAGAGGATGTTCTGACAGACATAGACTTTACCGCGAAGCCGGGCGAAACGACGGCGATCATCGGTGCCACCGGCTGCGGAAAAACTACCCTTCTGAATCTGATACCTAGGTTTTTCGATGCCACGGAGGGCCGAGTCACCGTTGACGGCATCGATGTTAAAGACATCCGCCTTGAGTCGCTCAGAGACGCCATCGGATATGTGCCTCAGAAGGGCATACTGTTCTCCGGAACTGTAGCGGACAATATACGCTGGGGCGATGAGGACGCAAGCGACGAAGAAATAAGATTCGCGGCCGGGATCGCACAGGCGACCGAATTTATCGACGAAAGGCCTGAGGGATTCAACAGGGAAGTATCCCAGGGCGGAGCCAATGTGTCGGGAGGCCAGAAGCAGAGACTGGCTATCGCGAGAGCTGTGGTAAAGAAGCCGGCAATAATGCTGTTTGATGACTCCTTCTCGGCTCTCGATATGAAGACAGACGTGGCTCTCAGAAGGGCTCTGGCAGAAAACACAGCGGAAAGCACACGCATCATAGTTGCCCAGAGAGTGGGTACAATACTCCACGCAGAACAGATAATAGTTCTCGATGAGGGAAGGATAGCAGGCAAGGGTACCCATAAGGAGCTTATGGAGACCTGTGAGATATACAGGGATACAGCATTATCCCAGCTGTCGGAGGCAGCGCTCGCATAAACGATGAGCGAAGAAAAATTGCCGAAAACAGAATACGAAGACCAGTCCGGACAGGAGACCGAAGAGGCACAGACCGGGCAGGGCGACGGCAAAAGGCAGAGAAGGCGCGGCGGAGGGCCGAGCAGTATTCTCGCGCCTGGTGAAAAGCCGAAGGATTTCCGCAAGGCGGTCGGAGATACGCTCAGATACATGGGCGGATACAAGTTCGCCGTAGCGGTGGTCATTGTCGTGTCCGCGGTCGCTACCATCTTTGAGACTGTGGGCCCTAAGGTGATGGGACGCGCCACGACGCTGCTCGCTGAAGGAGTGATGAACAAGATCCGCGGCACAGGCGGCATCGACTTCGACGCGGTCGGAAGGGTGCTCCTCATGACTATGGCTCTTTATTTTATAGGCGCGATAGCCCAGTACATACAGGCTCTCATCATGACGAACATCACCCAGAAGATCGTTTACCGCATGAGACGCGATATTTCTGAGAAAATAAACCGCATGCCTATCAGTTATTTTGAGAGGGTCCAGACCGGTGAGATACTGTCCAGGATCACCAACGATGTGGATACGCTTGGACAGTCGCTCAGCCAGAGCATCTCGAATTTCATCTGGGCTATAATAAGCATGACGGGCATAGTGGTGGTGATGCTTACCATCAATGTCACAATGACTCTGATAGCCCTGCTGGTGATACCGCTTTCAGCCCTTGTCATGGGACTGCTTATAAAAGTATCCCAGAAGCACTTCGCGGCCCAGCAGAAGTATCTCGGTATCATCGACGGGCAGGTCGAGGAGACATTCTCCGGTCATCTCGTCGTAAAGGCTTTCAACAGGGAAGCTGAGGTCACAAAGGAATTCGCTGAATCGAACAAGAAACTCTATGAATCCGCGTGGAAGTCGCAGTTCCTGTCCGGAATGATGCGGCCTCTGATGAGGATAGTAAGCAACCTCGGCTACGCTGCGGTCGTAGTCACTGGAGGCATTTTCTGCGTGAAGGGCGCGATAGGCGTCGGCGACATACAGGCATTCGTGCAGTATGTAAAAAACATAGGACAGCCGATACAGGATATCGCTCAGATAATGAACCAGGTGCAGTCCATGGCGGCTGCCGCCGAAAGAGTATTCGAGTTTCTCAATGAGACAGAGGAGACAGATGCTCCGGGCGCGGATGAAGAGATGGGCGAAATAAAGGGCGCAGTAGAATTCAGACACGTGAGATTCGGCTATAAGAAGGATCATCCGGTCATAAAGGACTTCAGTGCAAAGGTGGAGTCGGGGCAGAAGATAGCGATCGTAGGTCCTACGGGTGCCGGCAAGACAACTATGGTAAAATTGCTTATGAGGTTCTATGATGTAGATGGAGGCGCCATACTCATAGACGGACGCGACATAAGGGAATTCACCCGCAGGGAGCTTCGCGACAATTTCGCCATGGTGCTCCAGGATACCTGGCTGTTCAGCGGGACAATAAAGGAAAACATAGCCTACGGCAGGGAAGGCGCCTCAAACGAAGACATAATAAAGGCCGCGAAGACGGCAAAGGCGCATCACTTCATAAAGGCGCTGCCAGGCGGTTACAAAATGATACTCAATGAAGACGCTACAAACATCTCTGAAGGACAGAGACAGCTGCTGACGATAGCGCGTGCAGTGCTGGCTGACAAGCGGCTCCTGATACTCGATGAGGCGACTTCATCAGTAGATACAAGAACGGAAGAAGAAATCCAGAAGGCGATGGATGCTCTCACAGCTGACAGGACGAGTTTCATCATCGCACACCGGCTCTCGACCATACGCAACGCCGACCTTATACTCGTAATGGATCACGGCGACATCGTGGAACAGGGCACACACGAGGAACTGCTCGCAAAGGGCGGCGCCTATGCAGAATTATATAACTCACAGTTTGAAGAAGTAGGTTAAAGGAAAGGCGGAGAAACATGAGAACTTACAGAGAAGAGTACGAGTACTGGCTTGCGTCAGATGCAGTCGACGAAAAGACAAAAGAAGAACTCAGAGACATGGAGGGCAATGAGGAGGAAATAGAGGGCAGGTTCAAGGCCATGCTCACATTCGGTACAGCGGGTCTGAGAGGTATCATGGGCCCTGGCATAGGCAACATGAACGTTTATACCGTCAGATACGCTACACAGGGACTGGCAAACCTCATAATCGCAAAGGGCGGCCAGATCGGCGGAGATTCTCCTGAAGGAAACGGCGTGGCAATAGCGCATGACTCAAGAAACAATTCGAGACTGTTCGCTGAAGAGGCTGCTGCAGTGCTCGCCGCAAACGGCATCAAGGTATATATCTTTGACGACATGCGTCCTACGCCTGAGCTTTCGTTTGCTGTAAGAGAGACAGGCTCGATCGCCGGCATCAATATCACAGCCAGCCACAATCCAAAGGAATATAACGGATATAAAGCATACTGGGCAGACGGCGCTCAGCTCGGACCTGAGCACGCTGACGTCGTATCCGCTGAGATCGCCAAGGTAGACATTTTTAAGGATGTAAAGACGATGGATTACAACAAGGCTGTTGCTGATGGCCTTGTAGAGATCCTCGGTGATGAGATGGATGAGACATACATCGGAAAGGTAATGGAGACATCCATCACGCGCAAGTACATCGATCAGGTAGCGAAAGACATGAAGATAGTCTTCACTCCGTTCCACGGAGCAGGCTATAAGCTGGTGCCTGAGATCCTCAGAAGACAGGGCTACGGGGCGATAATCCCTGTAGAAGAGCAGATGGTGCCGGACGGCAACTTCCCGACTGTAAAATCGCCGAATCCGGAGAACACCGAAGGCTTTGCTCTCGCCATCGAATACGCAAAGAAGTATGATGCTGAGCTGGTCATAGGAGTAGACCCTGACAGTGACAGATGCGGCTCGGTCGTAAAGGCGAAAGACGGCTACAAGATCCTTTCGGGCAATCAGGAAGCCTGCCTCATGCTCGACTACATCATCACAGCCAGAAAAGAACTCGGCACCATGCCTGAGAAGCCATTCGTATGCAAGTCCATCGTTTCGACAGTCATGGCTGACAAGATCGCGGCAGACAACGGCGTCAAAATGTACGACGTTCTGACCGGCTTCAAGTTCATAGGTGAAAAGATCAAGGACCTCGACGAAAACGGAGATGAGAACTTCATATTCGGATTCGAAGAGAGCATCGGCTTCCTCGGCGGATCGTACGCCAGGGACAAGGATGCGGTATACGCTGCAATGATGATGGCTGAGATGGCCTGCTATTACAAGGCAAAAGGCATGTCTGTCTATGACGGCCTGATGGCTCTGTACGAGAAGTACGGATATTTCGTCGAGAACACTGAATCCACTGTATTTGAGGGATTCGACTCCGCAGAAAGAAGAGAAGCTGTAATGGCCCGCATAAGAGAGGACGCACCTGAAGAGATCGGCCTCAAGGTTGAAGGCGTTACGGACTACCTCGGAGATGTTCCGGGATTCACAAAGAGCAATGTTCTCTTCTACAAGCTCGCTGATGGCTGCGCAGTAGCGATAAGACCGTCAGGAACCGAGCCGAAGATCAAGACTTATGTAATGGCTCAGGGAGCAACAGCAGAAGAGGCAGAGAGCAACCGCAAGGCAGTCAGAGAAGCTGTCGACGCGCTGCTCGCATAAGGTCAATACAGTCTGCTCTATAGAATTATGAAAGAAGACAGAGCGATAACTGCAGTCGGAATACTTGCGGTCATACTGGCCCTGCTGATGATGTCAGTGGGAAGGTTTATCATGGGCGGAATCACTCTTCTGCTCGCTTTCGGAATATTCTGGAACCGCGGCGGCGGCACGCGCAATGACCGGAGCATATACGAAAAGATCATAAAGACCGACCTGAGCATCGCTGATATTTATGAGAAGATCAGAGACCTTGACACACCTCTCGGCAAACCGTGGATTGCCGAGCATAAAGGCTTCGAGGGCGACAGCATCGTATTCGGACCGTGCAGCTTCAAGGACTGCGTTGTTATCTCACGCGGCAAAAAATACATCGACATAAAGCATGTCACCAGGCTCGAAAACATCATCAGAAAGGACGATGACGAGTTCAGGTTTGAGAACCTTGTGGATCCTAAGGAGGCGGAAGTAACACCTGCAAGATATGCGGTGTTTGCCGGCTTCAAACTGGCCTCGGTGATGCTTGTAAAACATCTTGCGGAGCTGATCGGAAATCTGAGCGCGGAAGGGGATGCGGCTGTTCCGGGATCTCTCGACTTCTACAGGTTTTATTATCACAATTCTGCTGAGGGATACTTCAGAGACTCGGACGGAAATGATGTGTTAAAGGTGGAGACATCGCTCAGACCTTTCACGGCGAGTGTGCTCGACACAGACGGAAATGAGATGGCATCGGTGGTGCCTCACGCCTTTGATAAAAAGGGATTCGCCTCTGAATCTGCGGGCTTTGAACTGCTCTCGGATGGTGAGCACTTCGGGGAGATCAGGCGTTTTAAGGACGCCCGCGGCGAGGGCTTTGAAGCGGATACAGACGCAGGTCTGTTTGTGATAAAACTGTTCCCGTCATGCATGAAGGCAAAGATCTCATGCAACTACACGATAGAGCATGAAGGAGAGCTGAAAGCTGTGATAGGAGGCTCTCCGAACCTTCTCTTTGAGCAGGACGGATGGTGCCGTAACGACATCGTGAACTCATATGATGACGACTATCTGGTGCTATACGCAGTCGCTGAGATATTCATCCTGACGCTCAACAGCAAGTTCCTTAAATAGAGTTAATGCAATTGATAATATCAATATCAGCGTGCTACAATTAAACAGTTAAAATATTGGGAATATAGAAGAGGAAATTTTATGAAAAAGATACTTGTCCCAATCGAAGAAACACAGCGCAGTCTGAAGGCGGTCGCATATGTGAAAAAGCATTACACTCCTGAAGAAGCAGAGATCGTTCTCATGATGATAGATGAGAGACTCGGTTATTCTGTAAGGACAGAAGTCGAGACCGCTGCCATAAAGGAGTTAGAGGAAAAGCTCGATCTTATAGCTGAATCCTTCGAGGGATATAAACTGACTAAGATGTCAGCCGTCGGCAAGGCAGGAGTCAGGATCACAAGAGCAGTACGCGAGACCGGATCTGATCTTATCGTAATGACAAAGTCCTCCAAGGATGACATGCTGAACTCCATCGGATCCACTGCCGAGTATGTGATCAACAACGCTCCGTGCGATGTGATCATAGTGAGCGAGCAGGTCAACTCACGCAACGAGTACAGAGGTCTTGTGTACAGGACTGCAAAGGGAACTGTCAATCTCAGGGGACAGCTTGGCGACAAGCAGAGCGAGTGTCTGCTGCCAAGCGTCAATCAGGACTGCATTTACCATATAAATGTTACTGTAGGAAAGATCAGATTCTTCCACACTGCTTACAATCCTGATACAAGAAACTGGGATCTCCCGCCTATTCCAGGCCAGGATGTGACTCTGGATATCGCGGCAGGAGAGACGAGAGACATTCTTGTAAAGGCAGACAGCACTGAAGGAAAGTCCGACAGGATCAGAATAGTCAACAGGGATATGAGAAAGGAAGCTGTATTCGATTTCAGGATCACAGCAGCTCCTGCGAACCACGAGCCGAAGAAGGCTGCCGACGAGAAGAAGACGGCCTTTGAAAACCGCGCTACGCTCGAAGTCCCGAGATCGGGCATCCCTAAAAATTTTGAAGCACCTGAGGTGCCGACATTCATCGCAGAGGCCAGGGCGGAATTCGATGCTCTCGAAAAAGAGGTCGCAGATGCGGCCGCGGTTGCTGCAGATGCTGTTTCGGAAGGCTCATCGCATTGACAGATGCCCGGCATAATGGTATTCTACATGTGGATCAAATCATACGGAGGAATGCAAAATGAAGAGGATCAAAACAATAACAACAAGAGATATGACAGAGTCAAAACTCACAGGCGGATGCGGTGAGTGCCAGACTTCATGCCAGTCTGCAAGCAAGACTTCCTGCAGCGTTGCTAATCAGCATTGCGAGCAGCGCAAGGAAAAGTAAGATGCTTACGGCGGCGCTGCATCGTGCAGCGCCGCTTTTTCTTTTTGTAATAACTATAACTGAAGGATAATAATGATACACACTTACCAACTCAATGGATTCAATATGGTGATCGACGCAGCCAGCGGAGCAGTGCACTCTGTTGACGAGGTCGCATATGATACCATCTCGATGCTCGATGAAGCCGTTAGCAGCTCCGAGGGAGGCGCGGCGGATGTCTTTGCCTGTGATGAAATACTGGCAGACGCTGCCGCAAGGACGGCTCAGAAGCACGGCATCAGCGAAGAAGACGCAAAAGAGACTGTCGATGACATAGCTGAACTGTACTCCGAAAGACTGCTCTGGTCGGAAGATCCTTTTGAAAAGGCAGCTGATGAGATAAAGATAAAACAGTCCGTACTCAAGGCAATATGCCTTCACGTGGCACATGGCTGCAACATGGACTGCGAGTATTGCTTCGCGGGCAAGGGCGACTACAGCGGCAAGAGCGGCATCATGAGCGCCGAGGTCGGAAAGCGCGCCCTCGATTATCTCGTGGAGAACTCCGGCACACGCAGGCATCTTGAGGTGGATTTCTTCGGAGGCGAGCCGCTCATAAACTGGGACGTCTGCAAGGAGATAGTCGCTTACGGAAGAGAACTCGAGAAGAAGCACAACAAGATCTTCAACTTCACTCTTACTACGAACGGAGTGCTCATAGATGATGACGTGATAGACTTCACGAACCGTGAGATGGGCAATGTCGTACTGAGCATGGACGGCAGACGCGATACTCATGACAGAATGAGGCACAGCAAAACAGGCGGCGGCACCTATGACATGATAATGGACAACTTCAAGGCCCTGGTGGACTCACGCCTGAAAAACGCTGAAAGATCTTCAGAATACTACATGCGCGGCACCTACACCGCCTACAACAAGGACTTTGCGGCTGACGTGCTCGCAATGGCAGATCTAGGATTCAGGGAGACATCCATAGAGCCTGTGGTTTCTGACCCTGACGTGCCGTATGCGCTCCACGAGGAAGACCTTCCGATCCTTTACGAGGAATATGAGAAGCTGGCGCTTGAGATGCTCGAGAGAGAAAAAAAGGGAGAAGGCTTCAGCTTCTACCATTACACCGTGGATCTGACAGGCGGACCGTGCATCTACAAGAGAGTCGCGGGCTGCGGAGTTGCTACGGAATACCTCGCCGTGACCCCGACAGGTGACCTTTATCCGTGCCACCAGTTCGTAGGGGATGACGATATGATAGTCGGCAACATTTATGACGGTATCACGCATCCTGAGACGGTCGACATATTCAGGGCAGGCAACAATATCTATACACGAGATGACTGCAGAGACTGCTGGGCAAGGCTTTACTGCGCGGGAGGCTGTGCGGCAAACAATTATCACTCCAACGGCGATATCAACAAGGTGTATCGCTTCGGCTGCAAGCTCCACAGAAAGCGCATAGAATGCGCTCTGATGATGGCGGCCGCACGCGAAAAATGATACAATTAATTAATTATGAGAACAGCGATTTTAGCATCACAGAACAAGAATAAAATCAAGGAGATCAGAGCTATACTTGAAAAGTACGGGCTCAATGTCATCTCCCGTGACGACGCAGGCATCCCTGCAGACGACATAGAAGAGACCGGTACAACCTTTGAGGAGAATTCACATCTTAAGGCGAGCGTCATAATGGATATGATAGCTTCCAATCCTTCACTTGCCGATTATCTGGACAGCCCCGTGATCGCTGACGATTCCGGGCTTATGGTAGATGCTCTCGGGGGCGCTCCGGGAGTATACAGCGCCAGATATGCGGGCGAGGGCTGCACGTACGATGATAACAATACCAAACTTCTGGCCGCTCTCGGTGGCGTACCTGAAAGTGAAAGGACAGCGAAGTTCGTTACGGTGATCACACTGATCTATCCGAACGAAAAGGGTGTTCCTAAGGAAGCAGTACGTGAGGGCGACAGATTTGTTCTTGTTGCCAGAGGCGAGTGCACAGGGCACATAGCTGACAGAAAACTGGGCAGCGGCGGCTTTGGATATGACCCGGTATTCATACCGGATGGATATAATAACTCTTTTGCGGAACTTGGAACAGATTTCAAAAACACCATTAGTCACCGCGCAAAAGCTCTCGCGGAGCTTGAAAGGTTGCTCGGCTGACAGCGGGTTAAGCTGACTGTATGAGAGAATTCTGGGACAACACATCTGACAATCCTGAAGAAAAGAGACTCCATCTTACATGGAAAAGGGCACTGAAGATAGGCTTCCACCTGTGGAGGCAGTTTGACGACCAGTATTATGCGGGATTTGCTGCGCAGATCGCGTATTTCTTCTTTATGGCATCGGTGCCGATGCTTATCGTACTTACTCAGGTGCTTGGAATTTTTGATGTCTCGATGGACTTTATCAGGGACTGGCTCGAGGCACACCTTTCTACGGAAATGGGAAGTGTGCTTCAGAGACTTTTCTCCGCTTCTTCGACCGCGCTGAGCAGCTTCTTCATGATACTCCTCGCTCTTTGGGCGGGCTCTTCCCTGGCTTTTTCTCTCTCCCGGCTTACCACATATACAATAAGCTACGGCAGATACAGATTCAGCTTTTTTACTGAAAGACTCAAGTCGATACCGATCGCAGCGCTGTCGATACTGGCGGTTGCCGTCGCTCTGGTAGGATATGTGTATGGGGAACTCATCGCGAAGAGGATACTTCAGAATACTTATATCGAGGGACTTATTTCGGGATTGAAGACACCTGTTCTCATGCTTCTGTTCTTTGTAGTCATTCTGGCGAATTACTATCTGCTTCCTCGTATACGCGTTCCGGTCGCTGCCGTGCTTCCGGGAGCCATTGTCGCCACCCTGGGAATATTGCTGGTCACGATGCTGTACTCCTTATATATCTCAAGAGCTACAAACTACAACGTTCTGTACGGGGCGTTCTCCAACATCGTAGCCATGATGCTGTGGTTTTACCTGATAAGCTGGGTCCTCTGCATAGGAATGATGTTCAACAAATCCTGGGACATCCACATGAGACGCGGAAGGCTGACTCCGGCGAAGATCAAGGAGTATCTTATCAAGCAGTACGGTGCGAACGGCGAGGAGATGTGGCATAAGCTGATCATAGGTGAGTACGACATGACCGACAGATCGCTTGACAGCGTAGCGGTGAGATTTTCAAGAAAGTTTGACCCGGGCTATGACGAAAAGCGTGAAAGGGAGATCGCTGAGCTTGTTGAAACAAGAAAAGTCAGGGAGAGAATAGAGCGCGAGATAGAGACACGCAGGGCTGAGCTCGAAGAGGGCGGCAGCGACGAATAGACTATATTTCCGGAGGAACTGGAAAATGCAGGATAGAAAAAAACTACTGTTGATAATGAATCCGAGAGCAGGGCTCATGCAGGCACCAAAGTACATGTCTGAGATCATAGAGTCTTTCTCGAGAGCGGGTTATCTGACCCAGGTGCTGATGACCGAGGGCAAGGGCGATGCCAGGGATTTCGCGGCTGAATACTGCGGCTCGGTCGATACTGTAGTCGTGTCGGGCGGAGACGGAACACTCAACGAGGTCATCGACGGACTCATTGGCAGCGGTCTTAAAACGCCTATAGGATACATTCCGGCCGGATCGACAAACGACTTCGCAAATTCTGCGGGACTTCCGAAATCCATCATTTCATGTGTCGAAAGGATAATAAACGGAACACCGCATCCGATAGACATAGGCAGCTTCAACGGACGCTATTTCAGCTATGTCGCAAGCTTCGGGGCATTTACTTCGACCACATATTCGGTGCCTCAGAATATCAAAAACATCATGGGACATTCGGCTTATGTGATGGCGGGAATAAGGGAGCTTGCTCACATAAAGTCCATACATGCCCGCATCATCCTTGAGAAGGGGACGCCTGATGAAGAAGTGCATGAAGGCGATTATATCCTCGCCGGGGTGTGCAACTCCAAGTCCATAGGAGGCATCGTCAGTCTGCAGAAGCTCGATGTGGACATGAATGACGGCCTTATGGAGGTGCTTCTGATAAAGACTCCGAAAGACCTTATAGAGCTCAGCGATACTACAGCGAGCATCCTCAGCGGAACATTCGCCTCGCATCAGATTGAGAAGTACTCGGCGCACAACGTAACGTTTGAGCTTGATGAAGGGATACACTGGACGCTTGACGGTGAATATGAAAAGGGCAGCGAGATGTGCGAGATAAAAACGCTTGAGTCGGCGATCTCGCTCATAAGATAAGAAGGAGACAGCTATGATAATTAAATATGTGGGGCATGCGTGCTTTAAGATACTCGATGAGGAGACCGGCTATTCGATCGTATTTGATCCGTATGAACCGGGTTCGGTAAAGGGCTTCGGAGATATAAGGGATGCCGCGAGCGAGGTGCTCTGCTCACATGATCACTTCGATCACAACTGCAGGGAAGCGATAAAGATCGAGCCTAAGGAGGAAAGCCCGTTTGAACTGAAATGGATAGATACATTCCACGATGCCGAGAAAGGCGCTCTCAGAGGCAAAAACCGCATATATATCGTCACTCACAAGGCAACGGGAGAAAAGCTCGTCCATTACGGAGACATAGGCGAGGTGATTGATGATCTTCTGACTGAAGAGAATCTCGCGCTCCTGAAAGACGCGGATATAGCGCTTGTGCCTATAGGCGGAGTCTACACATATGACCGCCGCGAAGCGCTCGATCTTATAGAGAGAACAAAGCCTAAGATGGTGCTCCCTATGCATTACAGGGCAGAGGCTGCGGGATTCGGTCTTCCGAACATCGATACCATTGAGAACTTTCTCATAGATGCGGAAGCAAGAGGCCACGGAATAAGCATAGGGCAGATGTGGTTCATCAACACCGCAGACTATAAAGCTGACGCGGACATACTGGTGCTGCGCCCTCAGAACATGAGACCGTAATAAGCTAGTTTCGACTTATAACAGAAGGAGGACACAAATGTTTAAGATACTGGTATTGCTCGCCATTGCGTATATTGTACTGAAGATCCTCAATACACGGGCAAAATTCGCCGAGGCGGACGCCAGGCGCGAGGCTGAGGAGCAGCGTCTGAGGGAAGAGGCTGAGGCAGAGGCAGAAGAGGAAATCATCCGCGAAGAAGCCGTAGACGTTGAGGCTGAAGTGATAGAAAATGCGGCTGAAACCGTTGAGGCTGCCGAAGCCGTAGAGGACGTTGAAGCCGTTGAGGTCACAGAATCAGAAGCTGAATAACTGATGGGGTTTTGTAGATATGATAAAAAGCATGACAGGATTCGGCAGGGGCGAGTACTCTGACGAGATAAGCAAAGTAACTGTAGAGATCAGATCTGTAAATCACAGATATCTTGATATATTTGTAAAAATGCCGAGGCGGTATTCATTCGCTGAGGAAACCATTAAAACAGCGATCAAGAACAGGGTCCACCGAGGAAAGGTGGAGGTCAGCGTCAGCGTTGACAACATCGGAAAAAGCGACAGTGATGTGAGACTCGACAAAGAGCTAGCAGCGCGCTATTACAGCGCTCTTTCCGAACTGAGGGACAGCTTTGATTTCGGGGAGGATTCCCGTGTCTCGTTCAGCCTTCTTGCGAAGATGCCGGATGTGATCGTTACGACTCCTGCTGCTGAAGATGAGGATGCAATGACTGCAAGGCTTCTCGGAGCAGTGGAAAAAGCTCTTGATGACTTCTGCGGAATGAGAGAGGCTGAAGGCGGGAAACTGGCAGCCGATCTGTCGGCAAGAGCAGACCTCATAGAGGATCTGAAAAATCACATAGAGAAAAGAGCGCCTGAAATCGAAAGAGAGTACGCGGCTAAGTTCAAGGCGAGAGTTGAGGATATACTCGGCGGCGTCTATGAAGTTCCTGAAGAGAGGGTAGCCCTTGAAGCTGCCATCTTTGCTGATAAGGCGAACATAACGGAAGAGCTGGTAAGACTCGGAAGCCACATAAGCCAGCTCAGAGGGTTCCTGAATTCGGACGGAAGAGAGGCTATCGGCAAAAAGATAGACTTCCTTATCCAGGAAATGAACCGTGAGGCCAACACGATAGGTTCAAAATCGAACGACAGGGAGATCACCTCGTACATGCTTGAGCTCAAGGCTGAGATCGAAAAGGTTAGAGAGCAGGTACAGAACATAGAGTGAAATCTTTATTCAAAAAAGAGAATCTGTTCATAAGGATAGCTATAGGCTTCGGGGCCGGAATCCTGCTTGGAACCATGGCTCCGGGGTTTTCTGTTGATATAAAAGTCCTGGGAGATGTCTATCTGAATCTCATCAAGATGATGGTAATACCGGTGCTCATCTGCGCAGTCATGACGGGCATACTCAATTCCGCGGGAATGGCTTCGCTCAAACGTGTTGCGGTAAAGACCATCATACTTTATGTGGCGATGTTTCTGGCCTCGTTCGCCGTTGCCTTTGCTGTGGCGATGCTGATAAGGCCTGGCCTGGGAGTCGTGTTTGAGAATCAGCCGGTATATGAGGGAGAAGTCGGAGGGCCGGTAAAGCTGTCAGAGGTGCTTCTCGGCATATTCCCCGACAACATATTCGCGGCGCTTTCGGCCGGCAACATTCTTCCGACAATGCTTTTCTCGATGCTGCTGTCAGCCGCGATAGTATCAGTCGGTGAAAAGGGACGGCCTGTGACCGAATTCATCAACGGGCTGTCCGCGGCGGTCTTCCGCCTGCTGTCCATTATCATGGAAACATCTCCTGTAGGAGTGATGTCGCTTATGGCGTTTTCGATCGCTCAGTACGGAACGGGACTTTTCATGGCGATAGGAAAATACATACTGTGCTGCTGGCTTGCCTGCATCGCGGTATTCATTATAGTCTTTCTCATCCCGGTGCTGCTTTATACCGGTGTAAGCGCCGGAACATTTCTGACAGCGTGCGGAAAGGTAGCGCTCATGACGCTTTCGACCACTAGCTCCGCTGCCACTCTGCCTACTACCATAAAGGTGAGCACGGAGGATCTGCGAGCGCCTGAGGCGATAAGCAATTTTACGCTGCCGCTTGGGTGCACCATAAACATGTGCGGAGGAGCGTGCTCCTTCTGCTGCCTTGCGCTGTTTGTATCGGATTTCTATTCTCTCGATCTGCCGCTCACGCAGTTTGCAGCGATGGCTGTTGCCGCTACGCTGATAAACATGGCCGCGCCGGGAATACCTGGAGGAGGGATAGTGCTCATGACATCGTTCCTCACGATGTTCAGCATGCCTCTCGACCTCATAGGCCCGATAGCAGCTTTTTACAGACTGCTCGACATGGCGTTCACGACTATCAATGTCGAAGGTGATGTGGCAGCCAATATGATAATTGCTAAATCGGAAGAGAATATGTTAAAATATTAAGTCCACGAGGAGGTGTATATGAGCCGTAAAAAAGGCAGGTTATTTGTCATATCCGGCCCTTCGGGGACTGGCAAGGGCACCGTATGCGGTGAGCTCCTTAAGGAGATCGGCAACGAGTTTTCGGTGTCAATGACTACACGTGAACCGCGCGAAGGCGAGGTGCACGGCAGGGATTATTATTTTGTTACCAGAGAAGTCTTTCTTGAGAGCGTCGAAGCAGGCAATTTCCTGGAGTACGCGACCGTATTCGATAACCTTTACGGAACACCGAAGGACATGGTAATGAACCGTCTCGAGAGAGGCCGCAATGTTATACTCGACATAGACGTTCAGGGAGGCCTTCAGGTGAAGAAGGCGATGCCTGAGGCGGTGCTCATATTCATTCTTCCGCCGAGCCTCGGAGAGCTCAGAAGACGTCTCGAGGGCAGAGGCACCGAGACTGCTGAAAAGATCGAGAAGAGACTCGGACAGGCTCTGAATGAGATAAAACTGATCGGAGAATACGATTACTACATAGTAAACGAAAATATAGATGAGGCTGTGGCACTGGCAAAGTCCATCATGGCTGCCGAAGCGGCCAGGGTGCCTGAGTCGGTGAAGCCTCTGATCAGGGAATACGAAAAGGAATCAAAACAGAAGTAATTCTTAGAAAGGGGAACCAAAATGCTTCTTTATCCATCAATAAACACACTCAGAGAAAAGACTGACAGCAGGTATTCGCTTGTCATCCTCACTGCAAAAAGAGCAAGGGACATCATAGACGGCAAACCGGCTCTTACGGAAGAAGAGAGCGAAAGGCCTGTAAGCCAGGCAGCTAAGGAGATCGCAGCAGATATGATCACCTACACAAGAGGGGAAGAGGAGTAAGAGATGAAACACAGACCTACAATGCTTATGATCCTTGACGGCTTCGGCTACAGGGAGGAATTTTATGGCAACGCCATCGCAAAGGCTAAAACTCCTGTGCTCGACGAGCTCTTCGACAACTATCCGTTCATAACCATCGAGGCCAGCGGCGAGCCTGTGGGACTGCCTGCCGGACAGATGGGAAACTCCGAGGTTGGACATCTCAACATCGGTGCCGGAAGCGTCGTTTATCAGAACCTTCTCAGGATCACAAAGTCGATCGAATCAGGCGAATTCTTCGAAAACGAAGCACTCGTAGCTGCAATGAAAAACGCTGCTGCGGGGCACACACTGCACATCATGGGACTCGTTTCAGACGGAGGAGTCCACAGTCATATCAAACATCTCATGGCCACGATAGACATGGCAAAGAAGCACGGCGTCAGCGACGTG
>CADATR010000014.1 GCA_902790885.1 uncultured Eubacteriales bacterium | reverse complement strand
CGAATATGCCCGCAATCTCAAGGTGCTTACCGGCACCATCTCCGATCTTCTCGACGAAGCGGGGATACAGCATGATGTAAAGGGCAGATCGAAGCATCTTTACAGCATCTACAGAAAAATGATCGTACAGCAGAAGGAGATAGACGAGATCTTCGATATCCTCGCTGTCAGGATCCTCGTATCGAGCGTAAAGGACTGCTATGCAGCCCTTGGAATCGTGCACAACAGATGGAAGCCTATCCCGGGCAGATTCAAGGATTACATAGCGATGCCTAAGCCTAATATGTATCAGTCGATACATACAACGGTGCTCGGAGACAACGGCGAGCCGTTTGAGATCCAGATCAGGACCTACGAGATGCACCGCATCGCTGAGTACGGTATCGCTGCTCACTGGAAATATAAAGAGGGCAAGGTATCAGGGGCTGTCGACGACAGCGAGCAGAAGCTGGCATGGCTGAGACAGGCTCTAGAAATGCAGAATGAAGCCGATGACTCGGTGGAATTTCTCAATACCGTAAAGGTAGATCTCTTCGACAACCAGGTATTCGTATTCACCCCGGGAGGAGACGTAATCGAACTTCCGGCCGAAAGCACGCCGCTCGACTTCGCCTTCAAGATCCACACAGATGTAGGCATTAGATGTGTAGGAGCTAAGGTAAACGGAAAGATGGTCACCATCGACCATCCTCTGCAGAACGGCGATATCGTAGAGATCGTAACATCAGCCAACTCATCCGGCCCGAGTGTTGAATGGCTCAAGAAGTGCAAGACTTCAGGGGCAAAGAACAAGATCCGCAACTGGCTCAGAAAAGCCGACAAGGACAACGATGTCAGCAAGGGCCGCACGAACATCAACAATTACATCAAAAAGAAGGGCTATGATCCCGCTCTTGTCACCAAGAACGCGTACATACTCAGGGCTGTCAAGGAGTTCAACTGCAGCAATCTGAACGAGCTGTTCCTGCAGATATCCAGAGGCGGAAGCACAGTATCCAAGCTGGGCCAGAAGCTGATCGAGTACTATGAAGACGACAACCAGATAAAGGAAAAAGAGCAGGAGAACATAGAGGTCAAGAAGAAACCTGTCATAAGAAAGTCGGGTCAGTCCGAAAATGGCATCATCGTAAAGGGCGCTGACAATCTGCTGATCAGGAGGGCTACATGCTGTAACCCTGTTCCTGGAGACGCTATCATCGGCTACATCTCAAAGGGCAAGGGAATAACGGTCCACAGGACCGACTGCGCTAACATCCGAAACATAAGGGAAGAGGACCGGGGCAGGCTCATCGAGGTCAACTGGGATTCGCCTAACGAAAACAGAAAGTATTACGCAGATATCCAGGTCGTTTCCGAGGAGAGAAAGGGCCTGTTCAAGGATATATCCAAGGTCTGCGATGATTACGACCTTGAAGTCGTGGGCCTCAACCTGACACCGGGCGAGCCGGGCACCACAAACACGCTTCTTACCGTTGAGATCACCGACATGCATCAGATACAGAGACTGCTGACGGCTCTCAGACAGGTAGAGGGAGTCCTCAAGGTATTCAGGCCAAGATAAGGAGGATATTATGGGACTTGATATCAAATGCTATCCGTACGGTATGTACGGCGAGAATACATATCTCATTACGGATGATGCCACAGGCTTCAAGGCTGTTATCGATCCGGGATACTTCGGCATGGATGTCAGGATGGATATCATCAACAATGCCTATCTGAAATATGTGCTTCTCACGCATGGCCACCACGATCATCTGCTCGGAGCAAAGGAATACCTTGAAGAATACAGTGCTGTCAGATTCGCGGCTCCTGAGAAGGAGATTCCGCTGATACATGATCAGCCTGTTACATGCCCTGAACCGACGATGCTTCTTAAAGAGGGAGATATCATTACGCTGGGAGAAACGGAGCTCAGAGTGATCGAGACTCCGGGGCACACCGCCGGTGGCATCTGTTTCGCTACTGACAGAGAGATATTCACGGGAGACACATTGTTCAGGCTGAGTGTCGGCAGAACGGATCTTCCTACAGGTGACTGGGAGACCCTTGTAAAGTCGATAACAGAGAAGCTTTACACTCTGGATGAAGATCTTACGGTCTATCCGGGGCATGGCGATCCTACAACAATAGGTTACGAAAAGAGGGCAAATCCGTTTGTATAGATTCTATATAAATAAAACCGAAGACGACTATCACTTCATGGAGCTCGCGAGAGTGTTCCTGCCTGATGACAGCTTTGAGACCATCGCGTACTGCGGAAAGCCCGTAGCGCATCTCCTCAGGGAGAACAGCTTCTTTATAAACGAAAAAGGCAGCGATGACCGTGAAGAGATCAAAAGAGAGTTCTACGAACTCCTCTCAGACCTTACGGGACTCAGACCTCCCTGGGGCACTCTTACAGGCGTAAGGCCTCTGAAGCCGGCGCTCGAGATGTGCCGCGATACATCCGTCAGCGCCATGGAGACCGCTGTCAGAGAGAAGTATCTCCTCAGCGGGTCAAAGGCTTCGCTTCTTGCAGACATAGCTGATTATCAGCTGACATATGTAAACGGAGTTCCCTGGGAAAAAGCTTCTGTATATATAGGCATACCTTTCTGTCCTACAAGGTGCGCGTACTGCAGTTTCGCATCAAAT
Organism: uncultured Eubacteriales bacterium; assembly: GCA_902790885.1. The sequence continues at coordinate 17,137 of CADATR010000014.1, read as the reverse complement.
GTGGCACCCGCTGAAGCCCATGCGGTTTATCTGGAAGACCTTCTCCGGGAGATCTCATACGCGGGCGATCTTGCAAAACAGAACGGCACAGCTATTGAAAGCATATACATAGGAGGAGGCACCCCAACGACTCTGAGCGCCTCTCAGCTTGAGACACTTATCAGAAGAGTAGTCGACGCTTACGAAGTCGATCCCGCTTCGCTGGAATTCACAGTTGAAGCCGGAAGGCCTGACACCATCACAAAGGATAAGCTTGAAACTCTGAGAGCTCTTGGCATCAGGCGCATAAGCATAAATCCGCAGTCCATGAAGGACAAAACCCTGAACCTTATCGGGCGTGACCACAGCGCGGATGATATACGCAGCGGATTCCGTCTGGCAAGGGAAACCGGCTTCGATGTCATCAATGCCGACCTCATAGCCGGGCTTCCGGAAGAGGAGATCAGCGACTTTGAAGAGAGCCTCAGGGAAATCATAGAGCTGGGCGCCGAAAACATAACGATACACACACTTTCGGTAAAGAGCGGCTCCAGACTCAAGGAAAACGATCCGGAGTATTACAGAAAGAACGCTGACACTGTAAGCGGCATGCTCGATCTTTCGAGAAGCATGCTCACATCAGCCGGCTACAGGCCTTATTACATCTACAGGCAGAAGCACCAGATAGGGGCGCTCGAAAACGTCGGATGGTGTCTGCCGGGGAAGCATTCGATATACAACATCCGGATAATGGAAGACAAGCAGACTGTCATCGGGCTTGGTGCGGGCGCGGTCGGAAAGGTTTACCATCCGGCCGGGGACAGGATAGACCGCATAGCCAATGTCAGCAATTACAGGATATACAGTGAGAGATTCGATGAGATGCTCTCACGCAAAGATGATTATTATAAATGATCCGAACGAAAGGATAATACTATGGCAATGAAGGCGCCAAAAGGAACAAGAGACATGCTGCCTCAGGACGCGTACCGCTGGCAGTATATAGAAGAAGAGTGGGCTAAGATTTGCTCTGAATACGGATTCAGGGAGATCAGGACTCCGGTGTTCGAGTCAACAGATCTCTTCAACAGGGGAGTCGGAGATACCACGGACATAGTGCAGAAAGAGATGTACACTTTTGAAGACATGGGAGGCCGCAGCATAACTCTCAAGCCTGAGGGAACATCGCCTGCCGTAAGAGCTTTCATAGAAAGCAATCTCTACGCGGAGACTCAGCCTACAAAAATATTCTACGATACACCGTGCTACAGATATGAGAAGCCGCAGGCCGGAAGGCTGAGGGAATTCCACCAGTTCGGGATCGAGAACTTCGGAACACCGTCAATGATGGCAGACGCTGAGATAATCGCGCTCGGATACGATTTTCTGCAGCGCATGGGTATTGAAGACATCGAGCTGCACATCTCAAGCGTAGGATGCAGAAAGTGCAGACCTGTTTACAGGAAGGTGCTGCAGGACTTCCTGAGGCCTAAGTACGACTGCCTGTGCGAGACCTGCAAATCCAGGTTCGACAAAAATCCTATGAGGATACTCGACTGCAAGTCGCCTGAAGACAAGGAAGCAGTCAAGGACGCACCTATGATGATAGACTACATGTGCGAAGACTGCCGAAAGGATTTTGAAGAGCTGAAGTCTTATCTCGACGCGATGGGAATAGACTACGTAGTCGATCCGTCGATCGTAAGAGGCCTGGATTACTATACAAAGACAGCATTCGAGTTCATAACAACAAAGATAGGCGCCCAGGGCACTGTCTGCGGAGGAGGAAGATACGACCACCTCATCGAGGAAGTAGGCGGACCTGACATGCCAGGCGTAGGATTCGGACTCGGAAAGGAAAGACTGCTGCTGCTCATGGACGCATGCGGCCACGACTTCGGAGCCGCCCCGGCGCCGCAGATATTCCTTGCATGGATAGGCGATGACGCCAAACTATACGCTCTTAAGCTTCTCCACGAGCTCCGCGGAAAGGGTATAAGAGCCGAGATGGATACAAAGGAGCGAAATCTCAAGGGACAGATGAAGTACGCCAACAAGCTGGGAGCCGCCTACACGGCTGTCATAGGAAGCGATGAAGTCGAAAGCGGAGAGATCACGCTCAAGAACATGTCCACATCAGAACAAACCAAAGTCAGAAGGGAGGACCTTGTAAATGCTTTATAAGAGGACTGATATGTGCGGCGAGCTCAGACTTGCCGACGAAGGAAGAAACGTTGTGCTCAACGGCTGGGTAGCCAAGGCAAGAAGTCTCGGAGGACTTGTGTTCGTTGATATCCGTGACAAGACCGGCATCACCCAGGTAACGTTCAACGAAGATGCTCCGGCTGAAGTTCTCGAGAAAGCAAAGGGCCTCAGCCGTGAATTCTGCATCGGCGTAAAGGGTGTCGTAAAGGAAAGAAGCTCCAAGAACCCTAACATCCCGACCGGAGATATCGAGGTCTTCGCTGATGATCTCACGATATATTCGACATCGGAAACTCCGCCTATCTATATCAAAGATGACGACAATGTAAATGATGACCTGAGGCTCAAGTACAGATACCTCGACCTCAGGAAGCTCAAGATGCAGAGAAATCTTACCTTCAGGCATAAGATCGTCAAGTGTACCCGCGACTATTTCGACGAGCAGGGATTCACCGAGGTTGAGACACCTGTGCTCATCAAGCCTACACCGGAAGGCGCCAGGGACTACATCGTACCGAGCAGAGTGCACAACGGATATTTCTACGCGCTGCCTCAGTCGCCTCAGATGTTCAAGCAGCTTCTGATGGTCGGCGGCACTGACAGATACATCCAGATCGCAAAGTGCTTCAGGGACGAGGACCTCAGAGCAGACAGACAGCCTGAGTTCACACAGATCGACCTCGAGATGTCTTTCGCCGGCGTAGATGATGTCATCGAAGTACAGGAAGGCTTCATCAAGAGAGTCATGAAGGAAGTCAAGGGCATCGATGTTGTGACACCTTTCCCTAGACTTTCCTACGATGAAGCGATGGAGAGATACGGCTCCGACAAGCCTGACACAAGATTCGGAATCGAGCTTATTAAGCTGAACGATGTATTCGCAGACTGCGGTTTCGAGCTGTTCACAAAGAACCTCGCTGAGGGCGGAGATATCAGAGGTATCTGCGTACCTGGAGGAGCAGCGGAATTCTCGCGCAAAAAGATCGACAAGCTGACTCAGGAAGTGAAGCATTACGGAGCTCAGGGACTTATCTGGATCAAGAAGGACGGATCGGCTGTCACTTCATCCATCGGCAAATACTTCAGCGAAGAAGAGCTGAACGCAGTGCTTGACAAATGCGGCGCTGCTGACGGCGATGCTGTATTTATCGTAAGCGGAACTCCTAAGGTCACATATGATTCTCTCGGATTCCTCAGACGCAGAATAGCCGGACTCATGGGAATGCTTGATGACAACCAGTTCAACTTCCTCTGGGTAGTCGACTTCCCGATGTTCGAAATGGACGAGGACGGCAACCTCAAGGCTATGCACCATCCGTTCACACAGCCTAAGCTCGATCAGCTCGACAAGCTCGATAACGACATCCTAGGACTCAAAGCCAATGCGTACGATATCGTTCTCAACGGAGTGGAGCTCGGCGGCGGAAGCGTAAGAATACACGACAAGGATCTTCAGGCGCGCATGTTCAAAGCTCTTGGACTGACTGATGAAGAATGCCAGGAGAAGTTCGGATTCCTGATCGAAGCTTTCAAGTACGGAGCACCACCGCATGCAGGACTCGCTTACGGACTCGACAGACTGGTAATGCTCCTTCTCGGAGAAAAGAGCATCAGAGAGGTCATCGCGTTCCCTAAGAACCAGAACGCTGAGTGCCCTGTATGCGAAGCACCGGCTCCAGCGGGCACAGGACAGCTCGAAGAACTCGGCATCGAACTTATCGAAGAATAGAAGAATAATGGGAAACGTCAGAAAGTACGGAATATACGGCGGAAGCTTCGATCCGATACACATCGGACATATAGCCCTTGCCGACAGCGCGGTAAAGGAGTGCGGACTTGATAAGCTTATATTCATGCCCGCATTCATATCACCGTTCAAGCAGGACAGGCAGGTGACCGACGGGCGCGACAGATGCGGCATGATAGAAGCCGCTCTTAAAGTCAACAGCGCCTTCCGTCTTTCACGTTACGAGATCAACAGGGAAGGTCCCTCCTATACTATCGAAACACTCAGGCACTGGAAGGAGCTTCTTCATGGAGAACTTTGCTTCGTGCTCGGGATCGATTCCATTGTACAGGTAGACAAATGGTACGAAGGGGAAGAGATCCTCAGAAATTACCATCTGATCACTGCCCGGCGTCCGGATACGGATTACAGCGAAGGCATGGAGATAATAGAGTCATTCCGGAAACAATACGGCGCTGAGATCACAGTGATGGACATGGCACCTGTCGACGCTTCATCTACGGAGATCAGGAATCTTGTAAAGGCCGGCATGCCTGTCACGGGACTTGTGCCGCCCGGAGTAGAGGAATATATAATTGATCACAAGCTTTACAAATAAAGAATTATTGGAAGAGTTCATCCGTACTCATCTCAAGGAGAGCCGCTACAGACACTCGCTTGGTGTAGAAGAAATGGCCGTAAAACTGGCACGCATACACGGAGCTGATGCCGAAAAAGCGGCTTTCGCCGGAAGATATCACGATCTGGCGAAGAACTTTGACGATGAGACTATGGACTCATACATACGGAAATACGGGCTTCCTGAGGAACTTATCGGCAACAACGCCCTTGCACATTCAAAGGTAGGTGCTGCGATCCTTGAGCATGAATTCGGAGTAAACGACCCCGTGATACTCGACGCGGTCCGTTTTCATACTACTGCCCGCAAAAACATGACACTTCTCGACGAAGTCATATTCGTTGCTGATGTAATCGAAGACAACAGAACTTACAGCGACCTGGCATATTATCAGGAGCTGGCATACAGGGATCTCGACCGGGCCTGCTTCGAGATACTTGAATACACCATAGGAGACCTTACAGCAAAGGGCAGGGCGATCCACAGGGATACGCTTGAAGCAAGAGACTGGGTCTTTCATAAACTTGCTGAGTGACCGGCTGAGCAGTTTTCCCGGATAGCAGGATCACGTCTATTTTGCAGGACCACTTGATTCCTGAGCGGTATCCTGCTTAAAATAACAAAAGGGTTTTTTGAAACGGACTTTATAATGGAAAGGAGAAGTATGATCCCGCATCAGCCGGATACATACATGACACAGAATGGAAAGTAAGGAAATCGCTCAGGCAATAGCAGAGCTGATGAGCAGCAAAAAGGCAAAAGACGTCGTCATGATAGATATAGCAGAAAAATCTTCATTTGCGGATTATTTTGTCATAGCAACAGGTACGTCTGACAGACAGCTTGGAGCGCTTGCAGACGACGTAGAAGATAAATTCGCTGAATTCGGCATCGAACCTAAGAGCAAGGACGGCAGACCTGATACCGGCTGGATACTTGTCGATGGCGGAGATGTTATTGTAAATATTTTCACCAATGAGACCAGAGACAAGTATACGCTCGAAAAGATTTGGAGCGACTGCGAATCTATCCTGGTAGACTGAGCAAGGAGTAAAATAATGCGCAACGACAGATACGATTTCACTTCAATAGAAGCCAAATGGCAGAAGATCTGGGCAGAAGAAGACGCTTTCAGAACGGTCGAGGACGACTCAAAAGAGAAATATTACGTTCTTGAGATGTTCCCGTATCCTTCCGGCAAGCTGCATATGGGTCACGTCAGAAACTATTCGATCGGAGACGTGATCGCCAGATATAAAAAGATGGCAGGGTACAACGTTCTCCATCCGATGGGCTATGACTCCTTTGGTCTGCCTGCAGAGAACGCTGCCATACAGCACAACGCGGAGCCTGCCAAATGGACATTCGACAACATGGATGAGATGGACAGGCAGCTGGCCAGCATGGGACTTTCCTATGACTGGGACCGCAAAGTCGCCACATGCACACCTGAGTACTATAAGTGGACTCAGTGGCTGTTCATCCAGTTCTATAAGAAGGGCCTTGCATATAAGAAGGACAACCCGGTCAACTGGTGCCCTAGCTGCCAGACAGTACTTGCCAACGAGCAGGTAGTAGAAGGCAGATGCGAGAGATGCAAAACAGAAGTCACTAAGAAAAATCTGTCACAGTGGTATCTGAAGATCACCGATTACGCTGACAGGCTGCTCGACAACCTCGATAAGCTCGAGGGATGGCCTGATAAGGTAAAGACCATGCAGCGCAACTGGATCGGCAAGAGCTACGGCGCAAACATCAATTTTGAGATCAAGGATTCCGATAAGGTCCTCGAGGTGTTCACCACCAGAGCGGACACTCTTTTCGGCGCGACTTACATGGTTATGTCGCCGGAGCATCCTTATGTAGATGAGCTGGTAGCCGGCCGCCCTGAAGAAGCTGAAGTAGCAGCTTATCAGGAGAAGGCCCGCCGCATGAGCGACATCGAGAGGACTTCGACAAGCAACGAAAAGACCGGTGTATTCACGGGAAGATACGCGATCAATCCTGTGAACGGCAAGGAGATCCCGATCTTCATCTCAGACTACGTACTCATGGGTTATGGTACAGGAGCCATCATGGCTGTTCCTGCCCACGACCAGAGAGACTTTGATTTCGCCAGGGTATTCGGCCTTGAGATCATCCCGGTCGTAGATCCTGAAGATCCGTCGATCGATCTCTACGATCTTAAGGAAGCGTTCGTAGCTGAAGGCAAGATGATCAATTCAGGCCGTTTCGACGGAATGAACAACAGGGAAGCCATCCCTGCGATGATAGAGTGGCTCAACGAGAAGGGGATCGGTGACAAGACCGTCAACTTCAGACTCAGAGACTGGCTCATTTCCAGGCAGAGATACTGGGGAGCTCCTATTCCTATGATATGGTGCGACGAGTGCGGATGGGTACCTGAAAAGGAGGAGAACCTTCCTGTGCTTCTGCCTACAGACGTAGAGTTCACAGGTAAGGGCGAATCGCCTATCACTACAAGCAAGTCATTCGTAAACACAGTCTGCCCGTGCTGCGGAAGACCGGCCAGGAGAGAAGTGGATACGATGGATACATTCGTGGATTCGTCATGGTACTTCCTCAGATACTGCGATCCTCACAACGATGAGAATCCGTTCAGCAGGGAAAAGGCTGACTACTGGATGAATGTAGACCAGTACATCGGCGGAGTTGAGCACGCTATCCTGCACCTCATGTATGCCAGATTCTTCCAGATGGTAATGCACGATCTCGGACTCTGCAAAGAGGAAGAGCCGTTCAGAAATCTGCTGACTCAGGGCATGGTAATAAAGGACGGCGCCAAGATGAGCAAATCGCTCGGCAACGTTGTAAGCCCTGCGGAGATCCAGGCAAAATACGGTTCGGATACAGCAAGACTCTTCATCCTCTTCGCGGCACCGCCTGAGAAAGAGCTTGACTGGTCCGATGAAGGTGTTGAGGGAAGCTACAGATTCCTCAACCGTGTATACAGACTCGTATACGAGTTTATCAACGACATAAGGGGAGACGCTGAGATAAGCTCTGAATTTAAGGCTGAGAACGCAGCTGACAAGTCCCTCAACTTCATGATGAACAGCTCCATCAAAAAGGTAACTGAAGACGCCGGCGGAAGGTTCAACTTCAACACAGCCATCGCGTCTATCATGGAGCTCGTAAATGAAATGTACAAATACAAGAACGGCGATATCAACCTGCCGCTGTTCAACAAAGCGATCGAGACGCTGCTGACGCTTCTCAATCCGTTCTCGCCGCATATCACGGAAGAACTCTGGAGTCAGCTCGGCCATGAAGACAGGCTCTACAACAGGGCATGGCCGGAATGCGATGAATCCGCCCTCGTCAAGGACGAGATACAGGTGGTTCTGCAGATCAACGGCAAGCTGAAAGACAAGCTCATGCTGCCAAACAATTCAGACAAGGAGGTAGTGGAAGGAGCCGCAAGAGCTTCGGAAAGATTCAAGGAAGCTACGGAAGGACACGAAGTAGTGAAGGTGATCTACGTACCGAACAAGATCATCAACTTCGTCGTTAAATAGCGGCTTCGCGATTTATGACAAGATACAGAAATAATAATAAAAAGAGGGCGAAAGCCCCCGCGAAAGCGATACAAAAGAATAAGGAAAAAGCAAAACCGCCCTTCAGGATAATCCCGCTGGGCGGTATGCGGGAAATAGGAAAAAACTGCACGCTTATTGAGTGTAACAATGAGATACTCATCATCGACTGCGGTTTTGCATTCCCTGAGTACGAGATGTTCGGCGTTGATGTAGTCATTCCGGACTTCACGTACCTCAAGGAGAACATGGAAAAGGTAAAAGGACTTATCATTACCCACGGCCATGAAGATCATATAGGCGGAATACCTTATCTTCTTCAGGAGCTGAGCGTTCCTATCTACGCTTCGCCTCTGGCAATGGGCATGATAGAGCACAAGCTCGAAGAAAGCTATCTTAGCTGTGAAGGACACGTCATCACATCGGGCGACAGGTTCAATGTAGGTTCGTTTACAGTCGAGGCCATCCAGACCAACCACAGCATTGCGGATGCTCTGGCGTACTCGATAAAATTCCCGGGAGGCCATGTAGTGCATACGGGAGATTTCAAGATCGATTATTCGCCTCTCGACGGTAAGGTGATCGATCTCAACCGTTTCTCTCAGCTCGGTGACCAGGGAGTGGATGTACTGCTCTGCGACAGCACGAATGTAATGAGGAAGGGCTATACACCTTCCGAAGCAGTGGTAAGGCACTCCATAGACGAGATATTCGACAATACCGAAAGGCGTATAATCATCGCGACATTCGCTTCAAACGTTCACCGCATCAAATACTTTATCGAAGCTTCGATGAAGCACCACAGAAGGATAGCGGTCTCGGGTCGTTCGATGGAGAACCTGCTGTCTCTGTCAAAGAGCCTCGGCTATCTCGACGATATACCTGACTCAGTATTCGTGGATGTGACTGAAGCGAGAAAGCTCGCTGACAACAAGATCACCATAATCACCACCGGAAGTCAGGGCGAGCCGATGAGCGCGCTGACCCGCATGGCCTATGACAATCACAAATCAGTAAAGCTCAAAAAAAACGATGTGGTTGTATTTTCTTCATCGCCTATACCGGGCAATGAGAAGGTCATCTCTCAGGTAGTCAACAAGCTGTACGAGAAGGAAGTCGATGTCGTTCTCGCGTCTGCGATGGACGTGCACGTGTCGGGGCACGCGTCCTCGGAAGAGCTCAAGCTGATACATACTCTTATAAGACCAAAGTACTTCATACCGGCTCACGGAGAGTACAGGCACCTTGTTGAGCATGCCAGGCTTTCACAGGCGCTCGGGCAGCCGAAGAACAACATTTTTATACTCGGCAACGGCGACGCCCTCGAAGTCCACGGAAAGGACACCCGTCTTGTCAGAGGATTCACCTCAGGTGAGGATGTGATGGTGGACGGATACGGAGTAGGAGACGTCGGAAGCGTCGTTCTGAAGGACAGGAAGAAGCTTTCGCAGTCAGGTCTTATCACCATATCAGTGGCACTCGACTCGGCGACAGGCTCTCTGATGGCAGAGCCAAGGCTAAACACCAGAGGTTTCATATTTGTAGAAGAACATATGGACCTCATCAGAGAAGCGATCAACGTCGTATACAACACGATCGGCAAGAGCGCTTCGAAGGGAGCCCTTGATGAAGCTTCGCTGTCAAGAGCGATAAAGTCGGACATGAAGACTTTCATATATAACACAACGAAGAAGAGTCCGATGATCATACCTGTAATTCTTTACGTATAATGGAGGTAACAGATAATGAATGTATATGACGAGGCTCACAGCCTTGCGAGAGCAATAAAGGAATCCAACGAGTTCAAGGAATTCGACAAGGTAAGGATCGAAGTTGACAACGATAAGGAATGCTCGGAGATGCTCAAGGAGCTTCAGGAGCTCCAGATGCAGCTTCAGGCAGCGCAGTTTACGGGCCAGGCTCCTGACAAGGATGTCTTCCAGAGATTCCAGAGCCTCAGCACAATGGCTGCAACAAAGCCGCTCGCCGCAAGATATCTTCAGGCTCAGGGCGCGTTCTCCCTTATGATGAACGATGTGTTCAGCATCATAGGAGAGGCGATGGCAGTGCAGTAAAGCTGCATCACGGAAAGTACAGCGGAATAGATGTTGTTTCTGCCCGTAAAAAAAGTTTATAATTAATCGATAATTCAAATAAAGGAGAAACACCAATGGTATATGCAAGTGACTTCAGAAAAGGTATTACTTTTGAGATGAACGGCGAACCGCATGTTGTTCTCGATTTCCAGCACGTAAAGCCGGGCAAGGGCGCTGCTTTCGTCAGAACAAAGTACAGAAACATCCTCACAGGCGCTACACGCGAGGAAGCTTTCAACCCTAACGACAAGTTCCCTAAGGCACACATCGAGACAAAGCAGATGCAGTATCTATACAATGACGGAGAGCTCTACTACTTCATGGATCAGGAGACTTATGATCAGGTCCCTCTGACTTATGAGCTGGTTGAGGATGCCATCAAGTATATCCGCGAGAATGATGTCGCTACAGTAAAATTCTACAAGGACAACGCTTTCACAGTAGAAGCTCCTAACTTCGTAGACCTCGAAGTAGTTGAGACTGAGCCTGGCGTAAAGGGCGATACAGCAACCAACGTTACAAAGGCTGCCACAGTTGAGACAGGCGCTGTTATTCAGGTCCCTATCTTCATCAATGAAGGTGAGAGGATCCAGATCGACACAAGATCGGGAGAATATCTCGGCAGATCCAAATAGGAGATCAACTTGAAAGAAGACTCCGGGAGCATCAAGCGTTTTCGCAGGCCTCTGAGGATCATCACGGCACTGATAATACTATCTGCTGTTTTCCTTTGGTCTGTTTCCATGATGTCAAAACCTTACGACAGAACGCGTACGACCTACGCGGATTTTGTCGTTGAAGAAGGTGAAGGCCTCAGCGAAATCGCTGAGCATCTTGATGAGCAGAAATTCATCAGGAGCGCCTCGCGTTTTGAGACTCTCGGCAAGCTTACATTTGCCGGAGATTTCAAGCCGGGCACGTATTACATCTCTCCATCGATGGATTCTTTCAGCATACTCAAAACGCTGCAGAGCGGTCTTACAACTTCAAAGGGATTCACCGTACCGGCAGGCTATACCATAAAGCAGCTTGCCGCCGCGCTCGACAGAGACGGCCTTGCGGACAGGGATGAGTTCCTCAAGGCTGCCGCTTCACCGGATCTGGCGCAGCTCGAGGTGCTCGGAGAAAATCCGGAGGGACTGACGGGCTCCGATCTCATCGAAGGTTTTTTGCTGCCTGGCGAATACACTCTTTCCGCGGATGCTGATGAATCTATGATGATCATCATGATGCTCGACGCGTTCAACAACTTCTATAATGAAGACTGTATCGCCAGGGCAGACGAGCTCGGCATCACCACAAGACAGCTGCTTGTCATGGCATCCATGATCGAGAAGGAGACTTCTGTCGATAAGGAGAGAGCCACGATTTCGGGAGTGATACACAATCAGATCAACATGGAACTCATCAGCATCGATGAACTTCCTGATAAACCGCTGTGCTCACCGTCACCTGAGTCCATAATGGCTGCTCTTTATCCGGAAGAGCATGAATACACGCATTACGTTCTGGACAGCTCCCTCAACGGAACACACAGATTCACCGCTGACGATGAAGAGTATGAAGCGTGGCTCGAGGAATACGAAAAAGCCGTGAAGGAAGCAGCCGAAGAAGCTGAAGCTTCTGAAGAGACAGAAGAAAACAAAGAAACTGAAGAAGCGGCTGAAAGTGAAGGCGGCAGCGAATGAAGTACGTAAGGGATATTCCTTTCAAGGAATTCGTTGACAGCCATCACAGGGCTGTCGATGAAGATCTTGCTGAGCTGAGGCGGTCCAACGAGGAAGCGGACGTTCCGCTTATCTTTACGGAAACAGAAGAGATACTCGGTCTTCTGATCGGTCTCACTCATCCTTCAAGGATACTTGAGATAGGGACTGCTTACGGATATTCATCGCTGTTTTTCGCGAAGAAGCTTCCCGATGCGTTTATAACGACCATTGAACGCAATCCCGTTATGATAGAAGCCGCAAAGGCTGCATTCTCGTCAAGAGAAGAGGGCAGGCGCATCGATCTCCGCACCGGTGACGCCGCTGAGATCCTGGACGGACTTGTTTCCGGGCTTTCAGGCGCTGATGAGTCCGAAAAATTCGATTTCGTATTCATTGACGCGGCAAAGAGCCATTACAGGGAATTCTTTGACGCTGCCGAAAAGATATGCACTGAAGACGCGCTCATAGTATGCGACAACATCCTTCTCAGCGGCTGGATAGTCGAAGCGGAAGGAAAGGACGCGAAGCGCCACAGAACGAGCATCAAATACATGAAGAAGTTCCTCGAAGACATAAGGCAGCGCGATGATCTTGAGGTGACACTGCTTACAGGCGCTGACGGGCTTGCAATAATAAGATTTATACATGAATAAAGATAATAAACCAAAACTTGAATTACTTGCCCCTGCAGGGGACATGGAAAAACTGAAAACTGCCGTCAGGTTCGGAGCTGACGCCGTCTATTTCGGCGGCGAGATGTTCAGCCTCAGGGCCGGAGCCGGCAATTTTACTGTGCCCGAGATCGAAGAAGCGATGGACTGGCTCCATGCCAACGATGCCAAGGGCTATATGACCATCAACATATACCCTCACAACGGCGATATTTCGCCTCTGAGGGACTATATCGGCAAGATCAGGCACATTCCCGTCGACGCGTTTCTCGTGTCGGATCCGGGCGTTATGGGGCTCATAAAAGAGCAGATACCTGACGCTGAGATACATCTTTCGACACAGGCAAATACCACAAACTATCTGACCGCCCGTTTCTGGGCATCCCAGGGAGTAAAGAGGATAGTCTGCGCCCGCGAGATGAGCCTTGAAGAGATCAGGATGATGAGGGCCGAGCTGCCTGAAGACATTGAGATCGAATCCTTCGTTCACGGAGCGATGTGCATCTCTTATTCCGGAAGATGCCTTCTCAGCAACTTCATGGCCGGCAGGGACGCCAACCGCGGAGCCTGCACTCACCCGTGCAGATGGAAGTACGCGCTGGTGGAGGAGCAGCGGCCCGGTCAGTATTACCCGATCGAGGAAGATGCCTACGGCAGCTACATACTCAACTCGCGCGATCTCTGCATGATAGACCACATACCTGAACTGGCGGAAGCAGGCGTCTATTCGCTCAAGATAGAAGGCCGCATGAAGTCCATGTACTATGTGGCAACAGTTGTCACAGCCTACAGGGCTGCTATTGACGACTATCTCAGAGATCCTGAAAACTACAGGTTTGACCCGAAGTATTACGATGAGCTCTGCAAGGCGAGCCACCGTGAATTCACACATGGTTTCTACTTCAACAAGCCTACAGACAAAGACCAGAATTACATAACCAGCGATTATATAAGGGATTACTCGTTCATAGGCCTCGTAAGGGAGACCGACAGCGAAACCGGACTTACAACGGTCGAGCAGAGAAACAAATTCTCTGTCGGCGATACCGTAGAGATATTCGGCCCGTATACACCATACTACGAAGAGACCATCCGCGAAATGTACGACGAGGAGGGCAGCGCTATAGAGAGCGCGCCTCACCCGCAGCAGATACTGCGCATAAGATTTGAAAGGACGCCTGAGGAAGGCTTTATAATGCGCAAGAAGAAGTAAGGAGAAATATATGGAAGACGGCAGTTTACCCTCTTATTTGTTTCTGATACCGATCATTCTGATCATGATCTTCAACGGCCTTGTGGTAGCGTGCAAACGCGCGCTTGACTACATAGACCGCACTGTTATCAAGGAAAGACTCGAAGACGAGCCTGAAAACAAAAAACTTCAGACCGTTACTGAATTCCTGTCAAAGCCATCAAAGTATCACTATGCCGACCACGCTGCAAGTTATCTGAGCATCATCATCTGCTTCGTTCTGTTCAACGCGCTTTTGTTTGTGATCGACCTCAGAAACGCTCAGTCAGACGGTTTCGGCTTCTATAAGGACGGATTAGGCATACTGGTGCTCCTGCTGTGCAACTTCGGCTTCTACATGATCTTCACAGCTTTTTCGGACATCCTTCCGAAGAAGCTCGCCGCACAGTCAAGCGAGTCCGCCGGCGTGGGTCTCATAGGATTTCAGAAGTTCATATATATAATCACACTGCCTGTAGTGTGGGTCTGCAGGGGCATAGCCAACCTGGTGCTCCGCATCATGGGTAAGAAAGTGGATGTAGACGATTCATACTTCTCCGAAGACAAGGTCATGTCCATGCTTGCCAGAGGGCAGGAGTCCGGTGAGATCAAGGAAGAGGGCCGCAAGATGATCGACTCGATATTCGAGTTTGACGACCTTCTCGCGTATGAGATCATGACTCCGCGAACGGATGTATTCATGTTCGACCTTGATGACGACAGAAGCGAGTATTTTGAGGAGCTCATGGAGCTCACTCACTCACGTATCCCGGTATATAAAGGCGACCCGGACAATATCGTGGGTATACTGCATATCAAGGATTACCTTTACAACGCCACAAAGAAGGGCTTCGACAATGTCGATATAAAGAAGCTGCTCAGACCGGCGTACTTTGTGCCTGAAACCAAGAACATAGATTCTCTCTTCAGAGAGCTTCAGATAGAGAAGCAGCATCTTGCCATACTTATCGATGAATACGGAGGATTCAGCGGTATCGTATCCGTTGAGGACATAATCGAGCAGATAGTAGGCGACATAGATGACGAATTCGACGAGGAAGACCGCGTTATAGAGCGTGTTAACGATACTACATTTATCGTAGACGGCAACGTTTACCTCGATGATCTCGAGGAGGAGACAGGTGTTGAGCTTGAATCCGAAACAAGCGAGACCATAGGAGGCTTTATCATAGACCTCATGGGCGAGATCCCGAGGGAGAAAGTCAAATATAAGCCTATATCTTACGAAGATCACGACTTTACTATACTGTCAGTCAAAGACCGCAGGATAGTAAAGATCCGCATAGAAAAAGTGGAGAGAGAGGAAAGCTCCGATGAGTGATTCTGTTGATCTCAGGGAAATGATCGAAAAGGACATATTCGCGTTTGATTCCGTAAGCAGATTCCCGGATCCCGGATTCAGCGAAAACATCCAGAAAGCGATAGGCATGGATGTGGAAGATCCCGGCATCAAGATCACCTATGACGACGGCGTGCTTACTATCAACTGCGATATCATAGTTTATTTCGGCGTCAATATTCCTCAGCTTTGCTACGACATCCAGTCAAAAGTCAAAAGGGATATCGAGGAAAAGACTGATTTTACCGTTAAAGCAGTAAATATACGCGTTGAAGGTCTGGATAAAAAGGAGACAAATTGAAAAGAGAAGATATAAGAGAAATAACGATGCAGCTCGTGTATCAGATGGATATGACGGATGACTTCAAGGTTGCCGACCTGTCCGTCATCGATGAAAACGTCAGGGCTGCCGGAAAGAAGCAGGCTGTCGAGACTCTTGCCGCAGTGCAGGATCATCACGAAGAAATCGACGCTGTTATCAGTAAAAACCTCGATAAATGGTCTATCGAAAGGATCGCGAAGACCGATCTCGCGATACTGAGGACCGCTGTCGCGGAGATGCTTTATGTTGACAGCATACCTGAAAGCGTCTCCATTAATGAAGCCGTAAATCTCGCCAAGAAGTATGGCGATGACAGGTCTTACGCCTTCATCAATTCCGTGCTCGGCAAGATCTCCCGCAGCATCTGAAATGAAAGATCTGTATCTCGGGATAGACACTTCGAATTACAGGACGTCTGTAGCGGTCATCGACGCGGACAGCAGGGTGCTTGCACAGAAGGCAGTTCTGCTGGATGTGCCCGAAGGCAAAAGAGGGCTCAGGCAGTCTGAAGCGTTCTTCATGCACAGCAACAGGCTCCCAGGATACATCGAAGAAATATTCGGGCCGGCTGATCCGGCACGCATCAAGGCAGTAGGTGTCTCCGAGAGGCCGAGGAGGATAGAAGGCTCTTACATGCCTTGTTTTCTTGCAGGCGTAAATGCCGCGAAAGAGATAGCCGCAGCGCTCAGGATACCGTTGCACTTCTTTTCTCATCAGGAGGGGCATGCTGCCGCGGTAATGGAAAGCGGGGGACAGCTGCCTGCATCCGATACTCTCTTCTTTCATCTCAGCGGAGGTACGACAGAGGCGTTGCTGTGCAGACCGGATAACAGAGGCTACAGCATGGAGATAGTCGGAGGCACACGCGATATCTCCGCCGGCCAGCTGCTGGACAGGTTCGGGACAGCGCTCGGGATGCAGTTCCCGTCCGGTGTATATCTCGATGATATCGCTTATGAGGCGCTTGAAAAGACAGGCTTCGGTGCAATGAAGACGCCGAAGACCGGAGTCCTTCCGAAGCTCAGGCATGATGACGGGTATTTCAATCTCTCGGGAGCAGAGACACGGCTGATGAGATACGCTGAAGGCACAAAGGATGTGCCCGTCAGTGAAGTCACGGCTGAGCTTTTCATGTCGCTGTCAAAGCTCCTCATCGACACCGCGCAATACCTGAGCGGAAAATATCACGCTGATAACATATACATGGCAGGAGGAGTGGCATCGAGCCGGACATTCCGTGCCATAGCAGAAAGTAACACTCAGGCAGTCATACACTTCGGCGCGCCGGAGCTATCCGGAGACAACGCCGTTGGTACAGCCATTTTAGCAAAAAGGATGCAATGAAACCGGTAAGCGTAACCCAGGTAAATGAATACATAGCGAAGAAGCTGCGCGATGACCTCAATCTCAGAGGTCTTGCTGTTGAGGGCGAAATTTCGGGCCTCAGCAGAAGCGGCCAGCATTACTATCTGACGCTCAAGGATGCTTCGAGCCAGATCCGCTGCGCCATATGGGGACAGAACGCATCACGCTTCGACATGTCAGTTGTACAGAACGGCAATAAGATAGTAGCCGTATGCGATATCAGCCCTTACGCCAAAAACGGCACATATTCGCTCAGCATAAGATACGCGGAGGCGC
>CADATR010000013.1 GCA_902790885.1 uncultured Eubacteriales bacterium | reverse complement strand
GCCGTGTTTCTGTTGTCCTGCTCATTCTGCGAGCTGTGCTGGCCCGGATCGTCCGCTACCACCATTACGAATCCGCCGGTGACACCGGTGTAAGCGAATGTGAAGATAGGGTCTGCCGCAACGTTCATTCCTACGTGCTTCATAGCACAGAAGGATCTGACACCGGCGATGGATGCTCCGATCGCAGCCTCCGTAGCTACCTTTTCATTAGGTGCCCACTCGGAGTATACGTCTTCTCCGTACTGAGGCATGTTCTCGAGGATCTCCGTGCTCGGTGTTCCCGGATATGCCGAAGCAAATCTCGCGCCGCCTTCCCAGGCTCCGCGGGCAGTCGCTTCGTTACCCGACATGATAACTTTCATAAAGCATTTCCTCCCTTTTACAATAATGTAGGTACCGCCTCTGCGGCGATACCGTAATAGATTGTTTTAATGCCCTTACGCCATCATTAGCTTCTATATTATTTATATAGAAGAAAAACTACATTTTGCATCAAATATTATACATCGTGCCGGTCGCTCTTTCAATCTCGCGCAGTGAATTAAAAGAAGCAGGAGCCGCACTCCTGCTTCTCATCCGGTTCCCTGTTATTTTGACTGGTAATCCACGCACTGCTGTCTGTCGAGAAAGAAGTGTATCCCCGGCGAAGAGTCCTTCCAGCGGTCCATCTGAAACCCGTTTGCAGGCTCTATCCATTTGCCTACCTCATAGTAGAAATCCGGATCTACCGTGGACTGCGCCCATGTGTAGTTTTCTGTTTCGTCAATGCTCGTTATCTTGAGCACCTTCACCTTTGAGACCCTGCCTGTCTCCATTGTAGCCATGCAGCGGTGAGCGTCCCTTGGCACCAGCATCATGACTACACGCAGATCGGTGCAGCATTTCCACGCTATGAAAGCCTCACCCTCTTCCGGGCAGCGCATTTTGTACCACTTCGTATCATCATCGACGATCACCTTGTCCTGGTTGAGCGCATCCTCGAGCACCGAGGAATAGATATTCGCTCCTCTGAGATCTATCCCCGTCATGTCCTGGAAGCGGAAGCTGCATCCGCGCGCCTTGCATCCGCAAAGCTTCATGTCAGTGAGGTCATTATTATAGAAGGCAACGTTGTCCATCTGCGACCCGCTGAAGTCCGTACCGTGCAGATTGCAGCCGTCGAATGTGGACCTTCTGAAGTCCAGGCCCGTAAGATCGCGGCCGGCCAGATCTATCCCCTTTATGATGCAGTGGCGCATGTCAGGCATGGCGCCGGCCGCAGCCGCCCCGCGCGCCTTTTTGAGCTCGGCATCAAAAGCTTCAGCTGACTCAAGGCGTCTTTTGTCGCTTTCAGGGATCGGCCTGTAGGCTTCATTATCCTTTACAAAATCTCTCTCGCTTGAAGTAAAATTCATAGCCATTACCCTTTCGCTATTATCTTTGATACACGTATTTTATCACATCTTAATGAAAAGAGGAGTTTTTCAGAATCTTCTACACGAAATCCGTTATTTCATTTTTTATGTAGAAAATCGCGCATCCATGCAGGCCCTGAATATTTATAACCCGGGTTTTCGATCCGAAAACGCTCCTTGACGATGCTTTCCGGACCGGATCATGCTTTTTTGTGTGATTCGCGACCTACTGCAAGTCATTTGTGCAGCCTGAAATATGTTTTTCAAAGAAAAAGTCTACATGAGGTCCTTGATTTTGGGATCTCATGTAGAACTTTTTGAAAAACTCCTTTTTGGAAGCTGCTGACCGGTCCGGATATTGCATATCTATCCGCTGCTGCGAATAATATAACGTCATATCATATGTCAGCTTTTTATCTGCTATTCTGCTGCAGCTGTCTTATTCACGTTTGCCGATTCAGGCACTCTGTAGCTGCCTTCGTGGCCCCTGAGGAAGAAGAGTACTCCGAGGAGAATCACAACGCCTACCGCAAGAGGGATAACCGGGCTGCTTACGTAACCTGCGATAACATATGAGATCGCGGATACTGCAGCAACTGTGGTAGCGTACGGAAGCTGAGTCGATACGTGCGAAACGTGGTTGCAGTTTGCTCCGGCGGAAGCCATAATCGTTGTATCCGAGATAGGCGAGCAGTGGTCACCGTATACAGCGCCGGCCATGCAGGCTGCGATGATAGGTGTCGAAAGCTCAGGATGCGACTCAGTGATGGCAAGTCCAAGCGGAATGAGGATTCCGAACGTTCCCCAGGATGTTCCGGAAGCGAATGCCAGTACGCATGCGATCAGGAAGAGTGCTGCAGGGATGATGCCTACAGCTGCTCCGCTCATGCCCTCAACGAGTCCGCTTACGAAATCAGCGAGTCCCAGACTGTCTGTCATAGCCTTGAGTGACCATGCGAGAGTCAGAACCAGGATCGGCGGTACCATAGCCTTCATGCCTTCAGGAATGCAGCCCATGCACTCATTGAAAGTGATAGTGCGTCTGATAGTGTAGTAAGCGATGATGAGCACCAGCGCTACAAGAGCACCCATTGAAAGTCCGACGGATGCGTCAGAATCAGAGAATGCTGTAACGAATCCGGCACCGCTGAAGAATCCGCCAGTGTAGACCATTCCGAGAACGCAGCTTACAACGAGCACTACTACAGGAAATACGAGATCGAGTACAGTACCCTTGTCGTTTCCTGCTTCTGCAGCGTCAGCAGCAGCTGAGTTGGTGTCCTCGACAGTAAAGAGGTCGCCCTTCTCTACAGCGTTCATCTCATACTGCGCCATGTTTGCGTAATCGAACTTCATGAGAATGATCGAGAAGAGCATCACGAGTGTGAAAAGCGCGTAGAAGTTGTAAGGGATACATCTTATGAAGAGTGAGATGCCCTCGCCTTCGCCCGCGAAGCTCGATACTGCAGCAGCCCATGATGAAACAGGAGCGATGATGCAGACCGGCGCAGCGGTCGCGTCGATGATGTAGGCGAGTTTAGCTCTTGAAACCTTGAATTCATCTGTAACAGGCTTCATGACGCTGCCTACTGTGAGGCAGTTGAAGTAGTCGTCAACGAAGATCACGATACCAAGAAGCACTGTAGCGATCTCTGCTGCGACACGGGTCCTTACACGTCTGAGGGCCCATGCTCCGAAGGCCTTGGATCCTCCGGAAAGGTTCATGAGAGCTACTATTATTCCGAGAATGACAAGGAAGATAAGGATTCCGACGTTCCATCCGTCTGTGAGCGAAGCGATAAGTCCGTCCTGCAGAACGTGGTTGATGATGCCGTCAAAGTCAGCGCCCGCATAAAGCACCGCACCTACGAGCACGCCCAGGAAGAGCGAGCTGTAAACTTCCTTTGTGATCAGCGCCAGTAAAATGGCTATCAGCGGCGGCAGAACCGCCCAGGCTGTTGCATAAAGAGCAGGTGTGTCCATTAATTAACCTCCATATAACTAAAAAGATCCATGAATAACGCTTGAAACGAAACTGCCATGGATCAGGGTACTTACATATTAATTTACCGCCAACCATGATAGCGCTCCACTTGCGTGACAGTCCGGCACATCTTATTGTACCGTCCCAGCCTGCCGGTTTCGGGATTCCGGTAAGCTTCGGCGGATCATCCTTTCGCGGCCGCGCTCCCCAGCGTTTCAGGCCGTTACTCATAATCTCCGCAACCTCTATCGGGTCAGGTGTTATTCACTTGTTTAACATGTTAGATAATAATTACAATTCTTCACAATGTCAACACATTTTGTGAAATTCCACAAAATATGAGCCTTCAAGCGTGCCTTTTCACAGTATTAGCGCCCAGGAGCAACAAGGATCCCGGGCCTTGTCCGACCCGGGATCGCTGCGGGCTGCCGCCCTTTATATATAGAAGGTTGAAATGAAGAATAATCAGATGCTTACTGCCTTTGCCTCTTCCTCTTTAGAAGCTCTTACCAGCTCATCCTCTCTGGCGTTCTGCTCATTTACAGCGGCCTTATTGTATTCGTCGACCTTTCTGTTGTATTCTTCGATCTTATCATTATCCTCGTAGCTGCTTGCCTCAGGCCTCTCCGGCTGAGCAAGCTCATGGTTGTCATTTTCGCTGTTTGCTGCAGCCTGTTCCTCATTCTGCGAAACAGCCGCTTCTGTGTTCTCCACAGAAAGAGCATCGTTATTTACTTCTTCAGGCTTTTCTTCCTTCATCTCCTCAGATACAGCGGGCTTGTTCTGCTCCTGAACAGCGATCTCGTCAGCAGCGAAAACAGCTCCGCTGACTGGAGATGCTGCAATGAGCGCAGCGACCATCATCGCTATGGCTCTTTCTCTGAATTTCTTTTTCATTTCAGACCTCCGTTTTCTTGAATCTTTTATTTCCCTTCTATATCTAGATGATAACAGTATAGCCGTCATTTTAAGCGTCATAGCAAACATTGTTATGCTGATTTTACTGCATTTAAATGACGCTTTTTCAGCAAAAACGTCACATCCGGTATATTTATCTTCTGTGTGACCTGCCACAAATGGCCGCTTCGCCAGAGCCACCTGATTGTGGTACTTTTTAGAAAAATGTGAAATTGCACATAAAAACGGCGGCATCTCTGCCGCCGCTTTGTATCTGTTATCTGCGTCTGAAAGCTATGAGGCTCTCTCCTATTCGCCCGATGAGCCGAGCGCCCTTATCACGCGTGCCGCGATAGGCGCCGCAGCCTCAGCCCCAAAGCCGCCGTCCTTTACCCATACGACGAAAGCATACGGAGCATCTTCATCAGCTGTAAATCCGACGAACCACGCGTCAGGATTCCACGAGCCCACCTCAGCCGTTCCGGACTTGGCATACATGTCCATGCCCTCGAAATTCCACTCGCCGTAGTTTTCGACAACATTGTTTTTCATCATATCCTTCAATTCTGCCGCAGTATCGCTGTCCAGGTATCTGCCCAGACTCTTGCCGCCCGTCAGTTCTTTGATGAAGGTGGCGCTTTTGATGAGAGTCGGCTGCACCGGTTCGCCGCCGTTGGCGATCGCGCCCATGTATACCATCATGGCGCAGGGATTGACAAGATCGTCAGCCTGGCCTACTCCTGCCCAGCTGAGCTTTACATCGTCATTGTCCGGGAAGTCGAAAGAGCCTGCGGCTGTCTCTATACCGTCGAGCTTCACAGGCTCGGTCAGGCCAGCCTTCCGGGCATACTTTGCCATTGTTTTTGCCCCCACTTCACGGGTAAGGGCTCCGAAAGCTCCGTTGCACGACTGCGCGAGGGCAGCTCTGAAGTCGACCTCTCCATGCGCAGACACATCTGTCAGTCTGGAATTGTCACCATCACCGAGTTTGTTTACACCGTCGCAGTCGAAGCTGAAGGAATCCCTGTCAGGCATATTATCTATGACGGCAGCAGATGTGACCAGCTTGAAAGTCGAGCCCGGTGTAAGAAGTCCGTCCAGGAAATTGTTGAAGAAATATGAGCTCTCTTCGTCAGCCGATGCCTCGGGCTCATAAGCGGGATCGAAGGCAGGAGTGCTTACCATGCACACGATCTCACCGGTCTTCCAGTTGTATACTCCGACAGTGCCTGTTCGGCCGCCAAGAGCCTCATAGGCCGTCCGATTGGCATTTGCATCGATCGTAAGAGCTATTTTTTTGCCGTTGGCCGTATTGTCATATGTACCGTTTAGTATGTCGTATCCGATTAGCTGACTTCTGAAGACGGATATGGCTCCGTCAGATATATTTCCATGAGGGTCGCCAACCGCATGTACGGTAGCTACGCGGGTCTCATAGTCTTCGCTGTACTGAAAACCGTCCGGAGTGCACTTCAGGAGCTCCTCCCCATAGCGGTCCGTTATAGTGCCGCGATTTATGGCGCCGTCTGTATATATCTGCGTATTGCCGTAAAATGTTGCCCACTTGCCGCCGAATCTAACGAATCTGTATCCGAAAAGGCCGATCCCGGCAAGAAGCACAAGCACCAGCAGGAGGCATATCCACGCTCTTCTTTCCTGTTTTCGCATGGTTAATCATCCTCCTTTCTGACCACGAGGCTGGCGTCACGCCGCATGTCCGCGGCCTTAAAGTACGCAAGCATCGCCCATGAGGTCATCAGGCTCGTGCCGCCTGTAGATACGAACGGGAATGTCACTCCTGTCAGCGGGAAGAGATCGATGGCGCCAAATACGTTCAGCATTGTCTGCACGAGGAACATCGTAGCGGCACTGCACGCGAGTATGGTGTAAATGGTCGACCGTCCGGCGACTATGTGCATGACAGCGAATACGGAAAGCGTAGCTATGCAAAGCACAGCGAGCACGGCTATTATAAAGCCCCACTCTTCCATTACAAAACCGAAGACGAGGTCGGTATTCGATGCTCCCACATATTTAAGAGATCCGTTGCCGGCTCCGAGGCCGAGCAGTCCTCCGCCCGCACCAAATGACATAGTGCGTGTCTGCTGGTACCCCAGATCATCCATGAACTGCGGTTCCCACACATGGCCCCATGCATCGAACCTCGAAGCTATGTATGGTTTGAATCTCAGCACGATCAGGCCCATCGCAAAGGCCGCGACACCGGTAAGGATGAATCGCGAAAAGTCTCCGCTTCTGAGGAACGAAACGACGAGATAAGTGGCAAAGAAGATAAGCGCCGTACCGAAGTCACTCATCATGGCCAGACAGCCCAGGCAGAAGAGAGAGAAGGCAGCGTAAATGTATGTATTCTGCTTCTCATACAGCTCTTCAAGCGTGCCAGCACCAATGAGTATGAACGCCAGCTTTACAAGCTCGGACGGCTGTATCGAACCGCTCTCGCCTATCTTTATCCAGTTGGTAGCTCCGAATTTCGCCGTTCCGAAAATAAGATTGATGATAAGTGCCACCACAGAGAGCCCGATCAGAAATGGTTTTATATTACGCAGCCTGCTGATGTCCCGCATATAAACGCACATGAATATCATAAGGGCCAGCCCCAGCAGAATGGCGATCAGTTCTTTAGGCACCGAACCCGGATCCGATGAAGCCGTGACAGCGAGGTTGATAGTAGAAAGGAAGAACGCGATCATCTCCATCTCGAAGCCGCGTCTGCCCATAGTATTGAAGATCATCACATAAGCCCACATCACGGCCGACAGCACCGCAATACACAAAAGGGCTGCAGCCGTCATCTCAGACCCCATGCTGAGGACCAGCTGCACTATCGTCATGATCTGGAACGCGGTGATCGCGAGCAGTATCTTCCAAGGTGCAACAGGCTCCTTGTCAAGGCGGCGCATGAATCTGTTGTTGCGTGTCTCCTCGATGCTCGGAGGAGATATAGTGGACTTCGTGCCGCCCATTTCGATGAGATCTCCCGGGTTTATAATATAGCGTTTTGCAGGATCCAGCTTATACCCGTTCACCTTTACCCCATTGCTGGAGCCAAGATCCTTGATCATCCACTTATCTTCAGCCCGCCTCACCAGAAGGGCGTGGTTGCTTGAAATGGTGCGCAGAGGGATCCGTATATCGGTCGACCTCGACCTTCCTATCACATTCTCCCAGTGCGTAAGCGGATAGTTGCCGCCGTCTTCAACCATGAAATAGCCCCATATCTCAGGTGTCGCTCTGGTGGACAGAAGCGACACTATGGATATCAGAAGGATATACGCCGCAAGCACCACAAAGATCCACCGGAACACGGTGGTTATATTTGCAGCTATCTCAGGATTGTTCTCCGAGAAAGTCAAAATCCCGTTTAAAAGCGTCTCTATGGCACTCCTCCTGTACACAGTTATCAAAATATGCAAAACTATTATAAGAAAAAAAGGTGTATATTTCGTGAATCTTAAGAAATATACACCTTCTATATATCAGTCAGATAATATAGAGCATCCTGTAATAATACCGTCAGGCACGCTCTCGCTGTAATCGAAGGCGCTGGCCGCCGAGGATGTTGCTGCCGTCTACTTCCAGCTGCTCTTGAGTCCTACGATGCTGTTGAACACCTTCTCGTCATCTGTTGTGAGCTCGGAATCTGCTATATAGTAGCCCTTGCGGAAGAACTGGAATCTCTCTCCCGGTTTGACGTCTGCCACCGATGGCTCAGCGTATCCCCATGTCTCCTTCAGCGACTCAGGATCGAATTCGAGCTTCGTCTCCATCTTGCCGGTCTCTTCATTCAGCACTTCGACCTCTTTCATCAGATATCCGTATTCTCTGATGCGGATCTTCACCGCAGTGCTTGCTTCTACGAAGTGGATAGTACCCTTCACCTTGCGGCCCTCGAATCCGCTGCCGCTGTGTGTCTCAGGGTCGTATGTGCAGTGCAGGCAGACGATGTTGCCGTCTGCATCCTTCTCCACCTCGTTGCAGGTGATGAAGTACGCGCCCTTGAATCTTACTTCATTGCCCGGGAAGAGTCTGAAGTACTTCTTCACAGGAACTTCCATGAAGTCGTCGCCGTCCACCCAGAGTTCTTTTCCGAACGGGATCTCTCTTGTGCCCATCTCAGGCACCTTGCTGTTGTTCTCAACAGTGCACATCTCGATCTTGTCCTCAGGATAGTTGTCGATAACTACCTTGACCGGATTCTTTACTACATTGATAGCCGGCACCTTGAGCTGCAGATCTTCTCTGACGCACTGCTCGAGCTGAGCGATGTCGATGGTCGAATCAGCCTTGGATACGCCGATGTCGTTGCAGAACTTGCGGATGGCTTCAGGTGTGTAGCCTCTTCTGCGTACAGCAGCGAGCGTGCACAGTCTAGGATCGTCCCAGCCTTCTACCTTGCCCTCTTCAACAAGTCTTCTGATGAATCTCTTGCTCATCAGCATCGTTGTTACGTTAAGAGGAGCAAATTCGATCTGGCGAGGAGGATTTGGCCACCAGCCTACTTCCCTTACCACCCAGTCATACAGAGGTCTGTGATCTTCGAACTCGAGTGTGCAGATGGAGTGCGTGATGCCCTCGATGGCGTCCTCGATAGGATGCGCGAAATCGTACATCGGATAGATGCACCATTTATCTCCGGTGTTGTGGTGAGGAGCGTGCACGACTCTGTAGATAACAGGGTCTCTCATGTTGATGTTAGGGCTTGCCATATCGATCTTTGCCCTGAGGCATACCTCTCCGTCAGCAAACTCGCCCGCTCTCATTTTTTCGAAGAGCTCAAGATTCTCCTCTATCGGCCTGTTTCTGTAAGGGCTTTCCTTGCCCGGCTTTGTAAGAGTTCCTCTGTATTCGCGGATCTGGTCCGGAGTGAGTTCGCAAACAAAGGCCTTTCCCTGCTTTATGAGCTCTACTGCAGCGTCATACATCGTATCGAAGTAATCTGATGCCCAGAGCTTCTCGTCCCACTGGAATCCGAGCCAGTTTACATCAGCCTCTATGGACTTTACGAATTCGATGTCTTCCTTAGTAGGGTTTGTGTCATCGTATCTCAGATTGCAGCGGCCGCCATACTTGAGCGCAGTGCCGAAATTGAGGCACAGCGACTTCGCGTGTCCGATGTGCAGGTAGCCGTTAGGCTCCGGCGGGAATCTGGTAACGATCGTTTTGTGCTTTCCGCTGGCGAGGTCTTCATTGATGATATCGTGGATGAAGTTGCCTGCCATATCCTTATATTCTTCAGCTGTTGCAAATGCCATGTATTTACCTCCGGATCATTGTCCCAAAAATTCTCGTTTATTATAACACAAGGAACAGCCAAGAGTGCAGAGTAATCAACAGATATGGTATAATTTCTTTGCGAACTTTTTTTATGTTCAGCAGGCCTGATGCTGTCGGCAGTATCAGGCTGCGTAATGAGGGAGGAAACCGGTGGAGAAATATCCAATATATACAGAGATCAACAACTGCCGCGACTGTTACCGCTGTGTAAGGCACTGCCCGGTAAAGGCCATCCAGATAAAGGATGCGCACGCGGTGATCATTTACGACCGCTGCACGTTCTGCGGCACCTGTGTCAACGAGTGCCCTAACTCCGTAAAGGTAATAAGAAACGATACAGACAGAGTAAGGATGGCTTTCCTGTCAAAGCGCAAAGTCATCGTATCACTTGCTCCGTCCTTTGTTTCTGAATTCATAGGTTATGAAGACAACTTCGTCAGAGCTCTGTACAGGCTCGGCTTCCATGCAGTATCAGAAACAGCGATCGGAGCCGCTCTTGTATCGCAGGCTCTCGACATGTACATGGAAGATCACGGCGATGCGCCGTTCATATCGACCGCCTGCCCTTCCGTGGTGCAGCTGGTGAGGAAGTACTTCCCTGAAGACATAAAAGCCCTGGCACCTGTACCGAGCCCTCTTCAGACTCACAGTGCCTATCTGCGCAGGCTGTACGGCAACGACATAGTAGTAGTATTCATCGGTCCATGCGTCGCAAAGAAAGTGGAAGCCGATGAGCATCCGGGATACCCTGACATTGCCCTCACCTTCCGCGAGGTGCGCGAATGGCTCGAGGAAGAGAATATCGATCTCGAGAACATCGATACCGGTATCCCTGTAAACTTCATACCTGCAAGGGCCGGCACGGCTGCGATATACCCTATCGAGAACGGTCAGATCGAGACATCGAAGATATGGCAGGGACACTTTGTGGATCAGTCCGCACTGTCGGTATCGGGAGTCACCAGGGTCATGTCATCGCTCGAAGGATCCCATACCAGGGATTTCCTTGAAGCGCTCAACTGCGACGGCGGATGCATTAGCGGTCCGGGCACCTCGCACAACGACTCGGCCGTAAGGCGCAAAAAGGCCGTGGCTTCATATGTGACAGACCGTCTTAAAGAAGAGGATGTGTTTGACGGTGATGAGGCCTTCGCCAGAGAGGTATACGAAAAAGGCTACGGTATCCTCGGAGCCGGATTCCCTGAGCCTACAGGCCTGCAGCAATCCAACCATTCAGAAGAGGATATCCGCGAAGCTCTGGCAAGGCTGGGCAAGACCTCACCGGAAGACGAACTCAACTGCGGAGGCTGCGGCTATCCTACATGCCGCGACATGGCCAAAGCCCTGCTCGACGGCCTCGCAGAGACAGAGATGTGCGTCACCAAGATGAGAAAGGATGCCGAGACAAAGGTAGACATCCTCCTCTCCACTATCCCGCACGGCGTGGTTATCGTAGACAGCGATCTTGCCATTGCGGAGTGCAACAAGCTCTTCATCAAGATCTTTGAGGATTATCCTGATGAGTTCCTCGACCCTGAAGGTCTGAGATCGTTCCGCGGCTATCCTGTATCGGCATTCGTTCCGTTTGCCGAGAAGTTCCGCGAGCAGTTCTTCATGAGCAAGCCGCAGCAGTACAGGTTCAGGCACGGGGGCAAGATATACAGGATCACATTCTTCCTCGTTGAAAGCAAGGAGCTTCTCGGAGCCATGTTCGAAGACATAACGAAGCCTTCGGTCAGGAGAGAAGCAGTTGTCGAAAAGGCTGAGGAAGTCATAAGGAAATCCATGACCACCGTTCAGCAGATAGCGTCTCTACTCGGAGACAACGCTGCCGAGACTGAAGTAGTGCTCAACTCCATAATCGAGGAGTTCAACGTAAACAACAGCGAAGTCGAAGAAGACGGTCTGATGGCAGAGGGAGGAAGTGAAGTTTGATGAACGACCTTTGTATCGATATCGATTACTCACAGCTCTTTAAGCACGGGCAGAAGATAGGCGGAGACGTGTTCTTCCTCGACCGCAACGAGGACAGCAATGTGCTGACAGCCATACTCTCAGACGGGCTCGGCAGCGGCGTAAGAGCAAACGTTCTAGCGTCGATGACAGCCCATATGGCGAGCAAACTGTCTCTTTCACCGATGGATCTTGAAAAGTCCGCGGAGATAATAATGAACACCCTCCCTGTCGACAGCGAAAAGGGTATCAGTTATTCAACATTTACTATCGCCAGGATCATCTTCTCAGACACCAAGTCATTCATCCGCGTGGAGCTTGCGGAGTATGACAACCCTGACAGTCTGAGGTTCCACGGCAGTGAACCTGTAGAATGGGCTAAAACGCCGTTCAGGCTCAAGAGAAAAGCCGCGATCAAGGAAGAGATCGTCTATTCCTCTTCATTTGAGATGAAAGACGGCGACAGACTCATCTTTTTCAGTGACGGCGTGGCCCAGTCGGGCATCGCGCTCGGGCCTTCCGCAGCTTCGAGAGAGGATTCGGCATACTCCTCATTCAAGCCTCACGGACGCCCGGTGCAGTCCCTTCCTTCAGTCATAAAATCCAGAGGCTGGGGGACAGAAAACGTTTCGGCGTTCATACAGAAGACGCTGAGGGAGGATCCTTCCATATCTTCAAGACAGCTCGCACGCGCGATAGTCACCGAGGCTTACAAGAATGATAAATACACGCCTAACGATGACATCACATGTTGTGTCATCAACATAAGAAAGCCTCGCCGCACCCTGATAATAACCGGCGCTCCGAGGAACCGCGAATCCGACAAGAAGCTGGGAGAGCGCATCAGAAACTTTGACGGCCAGGTGATCGTATGCGGCGGCACCACCGCCAAGATAATAGCCCGTGAGCTCGGGCAGGATATAAAGACTGACGGCCTGGCAGCGGGCATGCTGCCTCCGTCGAGTAAGATCGCAGGAGTCGACCTGGTGACCGAGGGCATGCTCACCCTTTCGGAGGTTGCAAAGAGGCTATCCCGCAAGGTGCTTCTCAAAAATATGAGTGAGGATGCCGCCAAGCGCATGATCAAACTCCTCAGAGAGACTGACCAGATAGAGATAATCGTCGGCACGAAGATCAACGATGAGATAGAAGACCCTTCGACCGCGGCCAAGATAGGTCTGAGGTTCCCAACCATCGACGAAATACAAAGAGCTCTTGAGCAGAACTACTTCAAGGAATGCGAGGTGCTTTACCTCTGAAAAAAGGGAGCCTGCCGGCATCCATTTGCGGCAGGCTTTTGAAATGCTTAAATATCTGTTCTGGCAAGTATCTGTGCCGGTGTCTTTCGCAGCGTAACGAATACAGGTATAAGTCCGGCCAGCAGATTGAATACCAGTATCGTGCAGAATGTGACGGCCGCTGCTGCCGGAGTTACCATATACAGGCCGTCGATAAAGTACGACGTCTTCACTATCTGCGTAAGTATAAAGTACATCAGGGCTATGCCCGGCACAGCCGTGATGAATGTTATGACAAGTATCTCGCCGGTAAACATCCTGTAGATATCCTTTTTCTTTAATCCTATGGCTCTGAGCGTGCCTACTTCTTTTATCCTTGAAAGGAATGAGGATCTGAGCATAAGGAACATCTCTGCAAGCGATATGAGGATTATAATGGCAGCTACAAGCAATGACGATGTAAGCTGATTCTTGCGTGAGCTGACATACGCCTTGCGGTCGCGCACATCATTCACCTTTGCAGACATTCCTTCAGAGGCGAGCGCCGACTCTACAGCAGAAATATCATTTGCATATACGCTGAAGTCCTTCTGCCCGAGTATATAATCCTCTTTTATAGTGTCTGCGTTCACATAATATGTATCATCGTCAACTGAATCGCTTGAATAAAAGCCGACAACTTTCAGCTTGCGTCCCGCAACCTTGGTGTTGATAGTTTTGCCAAGCTCGACTTCTTCCTCATGCACCTCATTGATTATTGTTTCTCCGGCTTCCTGAGGTTTTTTCCCTTTTTTGATTTTGATTTTATTCTCCGACAGATCAAGGTCTCTGACCTTGCCGCTCTTTATCACATCCTCAGATTCTGTTTCCTCAGGAGTGTATGTCATAGCATCAGCAGCGTCATTCCCATTCGTCAGGATGTACATCACCTGCCCTTCGTCAACGAAAAGTGAAGGTGACTCTGTATCAGCTATGCCTGAGATCCTGTAATCCTCGAGATTGGCAAAGCTCAGTCTGCGGCCGAGAAATTCTTCCATTGTATCAAGGCCGACGGAATTTCCGGTCCCTTTTCTGATAAAGCTGTCTATTATTGACCTGTCTATCACAACCTCGCGCTCATCGGCCGGCATCGCACCTGCAATAAGCATGTCCTCAGTAAGCACACTGCCGTTCACCAATGAAACAGTAAGTTCCTCCTGTGCGTAACCTGTCTGCAGATAATCGTCCATAGGAAGAGTCACGCTCTTGATAGTATTTCCAGGTATGACAAATGCCACGCCGTCAAGAGCTGCGGCCATCTCCAGTACATCCTCCGATCTTTCAGGATTTGAAACCGTTATGTAATGCTCGTTTGTCGTTCTGTAATCGACCGGCTTAAGATCTATCAGCCCCAGTACATTACTGACAGCAAGGAAAGCGAACATTGCTGCGAACACGAACCCGAGCATCAACAGCTTTCTTATCCTTTTGAAGCCCTTAACCGTTCTCCAGCCGCTGCTTATCATATTAGTAAGGCGGTATATCGGTGTATATTTAGCCTTGTATTTTGATGGCAGGCACGCTGTGTAATCGAAATCCTTATCCTCGAAGTAGCTCTCATCCATGGCAGAATAATGCTCATCGATCATTTCGATATTCGAGCGCTCATCCACTACGTTAAGCATCCCGCCTGTATTGATATAAAGGTTATTTCCCTTTATAACGAGCTTAAGATCCGCCTGTCGCTCTTCGTCACTGTAAACATCTACACTGACATCATCTTTGCTGAACCCTTTGTGAACAGCCATGTCCTTAAGATAGATCCTGTTCTCGAGCTGATAATCCAGGTACCTTGAAGAGTCATTGCTGTAAGCCTTTATTATTTTGCCGTCTTTCATCTCGGCAATGTGGTCGGCATAAAATTCAGCGATATTCCTCTCGTGAGTAACAAGTATAACGAGCCTTTCTCTCGAGATGGTTTTGATGATGTTCATGACCTCCAGAGTATTGCTGCTGTCGAGATTGCCTGTAGGCTCATCCGCAATAATAATACTCGGGTTCTTGACGATAGCGCGGGCGATCGCTACCCTCTGCCTCTGACCTCCCGAAAGAGATCCGGCCAGTTTGTTTCTGTATTGGTCTATGCCCACTGTCTGGAGGCAATACCTTACACGTGCCGTGACGGTAGTATTGTCGCGTATCCCTATCATTCGAAGCGCTATTGCCACGTTTTCAAAGACAGTCCTGTCATCGAGCAGGTTGAAGTTCTGAAATATATATCCAATACGCGCATTGCGTATGCTGTCGATCTTGCTCGACGAGAATCTCGTGATACGCTGACCGTCTATAGTAATAACTCCGCTGTCTACCTTGTCGAGTCCGCCTATGGCATTCAGGAGAGTTGTCTTGCCGCAGCCGGATGGTCCGAGAAGGCATACTATACCCTTGTCAGGCAAAGTCATCGTCGTATTGTTGATGACATGCAGCTGGTTTGCCTTGCCTTTATTGTAATATTTATTGACCTTTTCGATCTTTATCATCTGCTACGCCCCCTCTCTGAATACCTTCATGGCACTCTTCGTAAAGATATGCCGTGAGTATCTGTTGGCAATAAGCAGCGACATCAGAAGCAGCACTGCCCCCAGCACACCATAATCAAGCGGCGTCAGGTAATAAAGCAGGCTTTCCGCCCCCTTCATCTGCATGTGGAGGAGATCCTGAAGGATACCTCTCTTGATGAGGAAGACGATCACAAGGTCTGTCCCATATGCAATGAGCATCATGAGGATCAGCTCCACCCTCATTATGGCATCAGTATTGCTCTTTGTAGCACCCAGCATCCTGAGGGTTGAATAATATGAATTTCGCGACCTCATAATAAGCCTGATCACAGCGTACGCAATAAAGAAGAGTATCAGGAATTCCAGTGCAAGTCTGGCATAGGTCACCATATCCATGACTCCTCCCAGACCGTCGGTTTCATCTGTCAGCGAGTCTTTGATCGCAAGCGTAGTAAAGCCCATGTCATTAAGAGCCTGCTGGGTTTCGTCTGAATCCTGCTCATTTATCATGATCGCGCTTATCTGATAGAAGCCTTTGTCGAAGAGCTTTCTGAAATCATTCTCGCTGATAAATACGCAGTTGTAGTACATGTCGAATTCGTTTTTAGGTATACCGACAAGCTCCTTGCAGTTATCCCTTGTCAGGATCTTATCGACCTTGTATTTACCTTCAGATTCAAAGAACCTGTTTTTTACCTTAAGGCTGAAATCTTCACCAACAGCCCGTTCATCTTTATAAAAGAATACCTGATCTTCGAGAAGATAAACTTTGCCGTCAGGCACCTTGTCAGATGAATAGATCCCACGCTCGTATTCACAGTTGACTCTGGTGCCGGCGAAGTTTAATTCGGATTTTGAGGTCGCTGCCATCATCATTATGAGGAGCTCACTGCCGACAGTCTCACTGGTATATATCGTTGAATAACCATAAAGAGCGTAGTTATCACTTATGTCATCGCTCACGATGATCCCGGCAACGCTGATGTCATTCTTGAAATTATAGGCCTGCATCTGGCTCATGTCTTTGAGCTTCACAGGCTGCCCGATAAGCTCTTCAGGGTTTCCCATAGTAAGCACGTCAGACGAGGCATCGAGCTTTATAACTATCTCATAATCACTTTCAGGTAAGCGCCCATATGTAATATCATCCTCGGTGATAGCGCTGAGCGGCATCACCGGGCCTTCTACGTAGAATTCGCCGAGATTGAAGCTTACCCCGCTGTCCACGGCAAGATCGTTCCTGACTATCCCCTTGATATTATCTGCAGACTCCACCGCTGTGAAATCCTCTTCTGTGAAGGCGCTCTCGTCCTTTTTCTTGACTATGATGCGGTCAGTGCTTGCATTTACAAAGTACGGATTGCTGCCAAGCAAATCGCTCTCATGCATGCTGTTCTTAGTCGTTGCATACTGACCAAGTACTGCAGAAGCCACAAAGAAATACACTATAAACAGCAGAATAAACTTTGCCGGCAGGTTGAACATGTTGCGCACCCCAAGCCGCAGTTCTGATGTTTTACGCATTTTCCCCGGCGCAGGAGCCTCGGAGTGCTGAGTCGTAAGGCCTGCTTTTGCTGCTTTTTCAGCCCTTTCAGCCCTTGCCACACGGCCTTCTCTTTTCGGCGCCCCGCTCTTTTCCGGATCTTTTCTGTATGTATCAGTGTATGATGTGACGCCTCCTATTTCCGCAAGATAATCCTCTTCAGAAAGTCTCCTTGCCGCAAGATGCTTATCTTCGATTATTTTGCCATCGTGCATTGTCAGCTTTCGCGTCACATACGGTTCAGCCTGCTCATAGTTATGAGTAACTATAATGACAAGCTTGTCGGCAGACACTTTTGCCAGTGTCTCCATTACGCTCCTGGCCGAAGCGCTGTCAAGATTGCCCGTAGGTTCGTCCGCTACTATGATAGGCGCATTCTTTGCAAGCGCACGCGCGATCGCAACTCTTTGCTTCTGACCGCCGGACAGCCTTGATACTTTTGTGCGGCGGAACCGGCTGAGTCCTACAAGATCGATCAGCTCCAGTATCCTGCTTTTGCACTCGCTTTTTCTTTTTCCGGACAACAACATGACAGCTTCGATATTCTGATATACCGTATAGCTGTTGATCAGGTTGAAGTCCTGGAATATGTTTCCGATGTAAGTCTTGCGGTACAGTTCGTAGTCCTCGGTTCCGTACGCGCTGGTATCCTCACCGCAGACAAACATCTCACCCTCTTCATAGGTGTCCAGCCCGCTTATTACGTTGAGCAGTGTTGATTTTCCGCTGCCGCTCTCGCCGGTTATTGCTACAAATTCACCTATGTCAAGGTTGAGATCGATACGTGAGAATCCAAGACTCACGGAATCTTCGGTAGCATAGTATTTTGATACTCTTCTGAGTTCTATCGTATGAGACAAGTTTACCTCCCCGCTGTGATATGCACGGATCGCTGTATTCCAAAACATTGTATCATCCAACAAAGACTGCAGTCAGATTCCTTACAGAAATTACATATTGCCGCCTTTTTCATATATATCGGTGGAAGGCAATAAAAAACGGCACAGACCGGAGTCTGCGCCGTTTAAGCCAATGCTGCTTTCGTTGTTTAGATCTTTCCGTCCGATCCGAGAACGTTTACGATCTTGTGAGCTACCATATCCTTTACAGCCTGTCTTGCCGGCTTCAGATACTGACGTGGGTCGAAGTGCTCAGGATGCTCTGCGAAGTACTTGCGGATGTTTCCTGTCATAGCGAGACGGATATCCGAGTCGATGTTGATCTTGCAGACCGACATTGTAGCTGCCTTGCGGAGCTGCTCTTCAGGAATACCTACAGCATCAGGCATGTTGCCGCCGTAAGTGTTGACCATCTTTACGAATTCCTGTGGTACCGAGCTCGAGCCGTGCAGTACGATAGGGAATCCAGGCAGTCTCTTCGAAACTTCTTCAAGAACATCGAATCTGAGTGGAGGTGGTACGAGGATTCCTTCCTCGTTTCTTGTGCACTGCTCAGGACGGAACTTATAAGCACCGTGCGATGTTCCGATAGCGATGGCGAGTGAGTCGCAGCCTGTTCTGGTTACGAATTCCTCTACCTCTTCAGGACGTGTGTAGCTGGCCTTGCCTGCCTCAACTACTACCTCATCCTCAACTCCCTCGAGAGTTCCGAGCTCAGCCTCGACTACTACGCCGTGAGCGTGAGCATACTCAACTACCTGCTTTGTGACAGCGATGTTTTCTTCGAATGGCTTCGAGGACATGTCGATCATTACCGATGTGAAGCCTCCGTCGATGCAGTTCTTGCAGAGCTCGAACGAATCACCGTGGTCGAGGTGAAGAGCGATTGGGATCTCAGGGTTCTCGATGATAGCAGCCTCAACGAGCTTTACCAGATAAGTATGGTTAGCGTATGCACGAGCGCCCTTCGACACCTGCAGGATAACAGGGCTCTTGAGCTCGCCGGCAGCCTCTGTAATGCCCTGTACGATCTCCATATTGTTTACATTGAAAGCTCCGATAGCGTATCCGCCGTCATAAGCCTTCTTGAACATTTCAGTTGTTGTTACGAGTGGCATAGATTTACCTCCTTTTTCAAAATAACACACTTATATTTTACCTATAATATGGTTTACTTTCAACAGCACTTTTATATAAGTCGTTCCATATATACCGAACGGGTAACTCGAGGACGCCGGTTCTTAGCGACTGACAAGCCATAGGCGCAGACAGAGCTTAGAACCGCTGCGTCCGAATGTTAGCGAGAGCAGGCCCGGGCGGTATATATGGAACGGCTTTATACTAAGACTAAAAATAGAGCCGGTCCGAAGACCGGCTCCATTCAGTTTTGTTTTACGCTGCGTTCTCTATCGGAGGAGCTTGCCTCCGCAGATCAATGGTTTCATCATTAAAGCAACGCCGAATGATCTAAGAAACCATTAAGCCTCTGGTGCGTAGAAGTCTACGAACTTCTTCAGCTTCTCGTAACGTGCCATAGCCGCTGCTTCGTTCTGAGCGAAGAGCTTCTCTGCTCTTTCCGGATTCTCTCTGGTCAGTCTGTTGTATCTTGCTTCGTTCTTCAGGAATTCCTGATATCCGCCTGCAGGTACCTTGCTGTCCAGTGTGAACGGATTCTTGCCCTCTGCCTTTGCAGCCGGGTTGAATCTGAAGAGGTTCCAGTAACCGCACTCTACGGCCTTCTTCATTTCCATCTGGCAGTTCATCATGCCGCCCTTGATGGAGTGCATCTCGCATGGCGAGTATCCGATGATGAGGGATGGGCCGTCATAAGCGATAGCTTCGTTCATTGCCTTCAGAGTCTGAGCCGGGTCAGCACCCATAGCTACCTGAGCTACGTATACATAACCGTAAGCCATAGCGATCTGCGACAGTGACTTCTTCTCGATTGCCTTACCAGCAGCAGCGAACTGTGCTACCTGACCGATGTTGGAAGCCTTCGAAGCCTGTCCACCAGTGTTGGAGTAAACCTCTGTATCGAATACCATGACGTTTACGTTCTCGCCGCTTGCGAGTACG
The DNA here is from genome assembly GCA_902790885.1 of uncultured Eubacteriales bacterium. The sequence continues at coordinate 334 of CADATR010000013.1, read as the reverse complement.
TGGTCGAGTCCGCCGTAACCGATATCGTATGCCCAGCCGTCTCCGCCGAAGATCCATACTGTCTTCTCAGCGAGGAGGTCTTTGCGCTCTACGATGTTAGCTCCGATGCCAGCCTTCTCGAGTGCGGCAACGAGAGCCTCGCCTGTCTTCTTCGATCCTTCAACACAGTTGAATGCTTCGAACCAAGCTTCAGCAGCAGCCTTAACTTCGTCAGGTACGCCAGCAGCTACGAGCTCTTCAACGTCAGCCTTGATCTTAGCTCTGCGAGCCTTGATAGCCATTCTCATACCGAGACCGTGCTCAGCGTTGTCTTCGAACAGCGAGTTGCACCATG
>CADATR010000012.1 GCA_902790885.1 uncultured Eubacteriales bacterium | reverse complement strand
GGCCGCCCGGCTGGAAAAGCCGCTGATCTTCACCTCGCCGAGAATCGCGGGCGCGGTCGGATCGGACAGGTCGATCACAAAGAGCGGATCGGTCTGTTCATAGGTGATAACATAGGCGGTGTCGTCTACATAACGAACAGCCCGGATGCTCTCGTCCGCGGCGAAATCCTTGACGGAGCCGATCACGCTGAGGTTTTCATCCAGCACAAACAGATTGTTGACATCGATACCTGCGCGTTCTGAGGTAGTAGCTATGCGGAAGTACCCGTCACGTTCGTCCATGGAGAACTGCGAGTCGATATATCCGCGGACTTTTGTTGTAGCGTCTGCCTTCACCTTCAGTCCGTCAAGCATCACCCGCACGATGCGCGTGTATGCGGCGCTGCCTTCATCGTCCCATTCCATAGAGGTGCAGTAGAGATTATGGTCGTTGCAGTAGATCTCCTCGCTTGCTCCGAAGATCGCTTTCGTTGCTGTATTGCCTTTGTCGCCGCTGGCGGTGTCGATGGCGCTTATGACGATGTATGAAGCGGAGCGCGGATCAGGAACGCAGCTTATATCCTGAGCCTTAAGGCTGCTTATCTCCTCTGTGCCGCCACACATCGGTACTGCGCGTCCGCCTTTGTGCACGTAGTCATTTGTGATGAGATAGACGATGTCTCCGACCATGCGGCTCGAGAGTATGTTTCCAGTCTGGCTGAAGTCGTAAAGGACTTCAGGTCTGCTGCGGTCGCTTATATCATAGACGACCACACCCGAGGCAGCCTCGTCGCTGTCGTCCCTGTAAATGGTGCCGACTGTGATGAGCCTGTCTCCCTTTACATAGATGTCGTTTATATAGTTTTCGATGCCGGCGCTTCCGACGGAGGAGAGCTTTTCAGTCTTTCCATCCTTTGCGGAAAGAATGACGACTTCACGGTCCTGTGTCACATAATAAATGTATTTGCCGTCGGTCTTTATGATGTCTGCTTCGTCTACATCATCAACCTGCAGATATGTTTCGGAATGTCCGCCGGCCTCTGACGACTTCGCGGTGATCGTATTTCCTGCAGTTCCGGTATCCATGGCTGAATCTTCGGTCGCGAGCTCTTCGTATTCAATGAGCTCACCGCCTCCGGCAGGGAAGATATCATTTCCCTGATCTTTCGCGATGCTGCTGAGGAGCTTCTCAATCTCAGATTCGCTTCTGAAGGTGTAAAGCTCACCGCCGGCTGTGGAGGTGTCCGGAGGTGCTGTGAGCATTTCCCTGAGCCCGCTGATCCCGAAGAAGGCGACCACGGCGACCGCCGCTATTGCCATCCATCTCTTCAGAGAAGGGCGTGCCTTGGCCTGCTTCGTTTCATAATTATTGACAGCCGGGATTTCCTCCTGCTTTTCTTCCGAAGCGCGGAGCATGGCGAGCATGCTCTCCTCGGACAGACTCTCTGGTGCCTTTATGCCGTCGCTGTCGAACATCTCCTTTATATATTCACGGTCATTGTTCATTTCGACTCTCCTTATGATAAGAACTCACGCATCTTCGCGAGGCTTCGTGACAGCTTCGATCTGACGCTTCCCGCGGCCAGCCCTGTAAGGGAGGAGATCTCGCTGCTGTTCAGTCCTCCGATGACGCTGAGCAGAACTATATCGCGTTCTTCTTCACGGAGCTGCGCAAGCGCTTCGCCCAGCTCGACTGACAGGGAAGAAGGCGCGGAAACCCGGTCTGCACCTTCCTGGTAAATGCGTTCGAGATTCCCGCGGGTGCCGATCATTTCTCTGATCCTTGATGCACAGCAATTCGAGAGGATCCTGAAGATCCACGTCCCGAAGGCTTTTTCGCTTCTGAGGCTGCCTATGCTCTTCCAGGCGGCGAGCACGCAGTCGCTCACGGCATCTTCGGCCTCGGTCGGATCGCCAAGCCTGTAGAGCGCGTAGCGATAGAGCCTGTCCTTATACTGCCCGTAGAGGGCGCAGAAGGCTTCCTTGCTGCCGGCTATTGCTTCGCTTATAAGTTTTTCATCCATACGGTCTTCCTCTTTGAGACAATGGGGTGCTTTCTTAAGAGCTCTCATATATATAGTATCTTAAAATAGCCAAAGTGTTGCAAAAATGTGTTATCATATTCGTCGTAAATCGATAATCCAGCAGGAGGAGAATAATAATGGACAGAGCTGAATTAGCATCATTAAAACACAGGAACGGTTTCAACTGCTGCCAGTCGGTGGTATGCGTGTTTGCTGACGAGGTGGGGGTCGATGAGTCCCTGCTTTATAAGATCGGTGAAGGTTTCGGAGCAGGTATGGGAACCACACAGGGCGTCTGCGGAGCCATCAGCGGGGCAGCCATGGTGGCCGGCCTGGTGCACAGCGACGGCAATACGGAAAGAGCCGGTCTTACCAAGGCAAAGACGACAAGGACAGCCGGCATCATGCAGAAGAAATTCATCGAGCGCGCGGGAGCTCTTATTTGTAAAGAGATCAAGACCGGAAACGACGGAAAGGCATTCACCTCGTGCGATGACTGCATAAAGATCGCCGTCAGACTCGTTGAGGAGGAGCTCGGCCTGTAAGGGCAGACATTTTTATGGAAGAAAAGCGTATTGGGATAAATAAGAACAGCAGCGATTACAGAACAGGCCTTATATGCGTGCTGGCATGCCAGCTCTTCTGGGGAGTATGCCCCGTTTACTGGCAGGCGCTGGTGCCGATACCTTCATGGATCATCATTCTTTACAGGATGGTGACCATGTTTGTGTTCTCGTATATCGCGGCAAGGATGAAGTACTCCAGGGAAGAGATCTGGGGGCCGATAAAAGAGAAGGGTGTGATCACCAGATATCTGGCGGCGGGCCTTATCCTCACCGCAAACTGGAGCACATATATCTGGGCCATGACGACGGGTCACATGATACAGGCATCCATAGGATATTACATCGAGCCTATAGTCATCTGTCTCTTCGGAGCCGTGATCTTCAGGGAACGGTTTACGAAGTATAATATGACAGCCATGGGACTCGCTGTGATATCGCTCGCCGTTATGCTGATCCACTACGGCCAGATACCGGGGGTAGCCCTTGGCCTGGCGTTCACGTGGGCGTGCTATTCGGCAATAAAAAAGTCGACGGACAGGCCACCGCTCATTGAGCTCGTTTATGAGACGATGTTTTACTCTGTGATAGCGCTCATAGCGATAATCTATATCGAGACGAAGGGGATCGGAGCGCTCAGCGTCGGAGAGCCGGGCAAGTACGCTCTCATGTACCTGAGCGGGCTGATCACACTCATACCGATCGCTCTTTTCGGAAGCGCGGCCAAGAAGGTGACTCTCTTTGTGATAGGACTGGCGCAGTACATCAGCCCTACGATAACGCTTCTGCTCGGTATCTTCGTATATAAAGAGCCGATCGACATGGTGCAGGTGATATCCTTTGCCATCATCTGGATCGGCCTTGTATTCTTCAGCTATGGGGAATATAAAAACAATCTGGAGCTAGAGTCCTGAGTCGAAAGAGAGAAGGTTGCGTGCCTTCATCTCTACCGCCTCGGCGATCGCCAGCACCACTTCGAGCGACGGCCCGTAGAAGACGGCTCCGTGGTGAGGGATGATGCAGGCGTGAGTATCCTTTAAGACGGATACCACTGCTTCAGCAAGCTTCTCCGAACCCGGAGGCGCATAATCTGTTACCTTGATATCGCCGATCAGATCGCTGAGGTCGCCTCCGCCAAGCGTGAAGCCCGCCCTGCAGGCTGCAAAAACGCTTATGGCATTCGATCTTGTCTGGATCACGGCCTTGCAGTCGGGAAGATTCCTGTAAACTGCGGCGTGCATCCGGACTTCGGTGCTCGGGATGCGCTGGTTGCCGTATTCAAGGGTGTGTATGTTTACCTTAACGATGTCATCCATCATGATGCCGAAGTAATCCATCGATGATGGGGTTATGAGCATCTCATCGTCATTCAGCCTGACTGACAGGTTGCCCCACGATCCGTATGAAAGATCGCGCCTTACAAGTTCTTTGCCGTGATCGATGAGGCTGCCCCTGACAGCGAATTCTTCTTCATCGTACTTGGCGTACTGCGTGTTCGCATCCTCATTGCGGTTTATATAGTCTGAGACAAAGTCCCTTCTGAGAGCGTCAGCAAGGGGTTTTTCAATTGGAACAGTTCCGCCGAGCACATCTCCGTGGACCTCGGCTTCACAGGCCTTTTCGACTATATGGGCTCCGGCTACGGTTTTTCTGCAGTTTGTGCCGACAGCGATAACTCCGGTCCCCTTAATGAGACATACCGATGAGTCTCTGATAGCCGCGAGGATGTTTGCTGCGGACGCATCAGGTATCACTTTGAGCTCAGAGCCGGTGAGCCTGGCCAGATCTTCGAGTGTGACAGGGATGGAGTCTGCTTTTTCAGATACGGCAACAGTATCGGCTGAGCAGCCGAAGAGAATGGCATTAATATCGCTTCTTTTTGTAAAGATCTCTCCGAGATCGCCCGAGCTGATGTCGCACAGCTCATAGTCGTCTTCGCTTATCTCGGCAAGGACCTTATTGCCGCCCGTGCTGAGAAAAGTGTTTTCATCCACGCGCACGCAAAGCTGGCCGTACATCCTCTTGAATCTTCCGTGAAAGCCCTTGAGGGCATTTGACATCAATAATGCCGTCTGATCTCTGTCCATAAATCACTCCTTTATATCTGGCTGGTTAACATATTAACACATGACCTGAACTTTATAGTGAATAATAAATGAACTTATATAGTGGATTTCAGGAAGGGTGACACTGCAGCCTGCGCTGGTCATTACAGTGATAATAGCACTGATCTAGCCAGACCGTCCCAGGTGATGCCCGATGTATCAGGCAGACTGCCCGGAAGGCGTCCTTCGTAAACATCTGCAATAACAGATCCGAGAACAGAATAAAGATCATCAACAAAGGCATCGCGGCCGGCGTCAGTCGGCTCGTCGATGCTTTTCATTTGCGGCATCGGAACATATACGGCGTCTGGACCGCTCACATGAGCGTCTATCCAGTCTTTTACTCCGGGCAGATCGGTGCTGACAGGCACCGCGCCGGAAGCCATCGCTTCTATAAGAACAAGAGGGAGTCCCTCAAAATATGAAGGCAACACAAAGATGTCGCTCCGGCGCAGCAGCTCCGCGAGCGCGGGCTGCGGTATCTGCCCGAGCCAGGTGACATAGTCAGGAAGCGAATCGAGAGATGCCTTCAGAACTTCATCCTGGCATCCGCCTGCCATTGTAAGCTCAACCGGCGGAGTGCCCGCATCCGCATGGAGCCTTTCGAGCGCGGCAAGCATCTCAGGCACTCCCTTCGGCCTGCTTATCTTGCCAGCGTAGCATATGCGAACGGGTCCGCCCGGCTTCCGCTCTTCTCTGCCGTCTGTATTGAACAGCTTGTCGTTATAGCCGCTGCCTATGACGGAGACCTTGCTTTCATCCATGCCGAATATATCGATTATCTGCTTCCTCTGCTCATCGTGAAGAGCCAGAGCCGTGTCGATATCGCGGATAAGAGGGCGCACCATGTCGCGCAGGTTGTCGCAGTTCCTCATCTGCCTGAGGTCTGTCCCGTGCGAGATCCCTATGATCTTCCTGTCCGGGAAATGCTTTCTGACGATGGCAGTAAGGAGAAAGAGGTGATGGCAGATGATGACATCAGGGTCAAGGTCTGAGACGGCCCGGTATACCGCGCCGGTGAATGCCTCTTCAAATCCGGATATCATGGAAGGTGTAAGGTCGCGGTATCTTGTCGACTCATACGGCATTATATCCGACATCCCGACGACAGGGAACGGAAGGGCTTTGATCAGCGGCTTTTCCGCCTTGCACGGAGCCGCAAGAAGATCGGCCTTTTTTTCAGAAAAAAAGACAGGATAGCAGGCTGTTCCCTCGGGAAAGTCCACGATATCATCCGGAAAGATGCCGCAGACAACGGCCTGTCTGTGACCCATGCGGTCAAATGCCTTGACGAGCTCCGTCATGTATGTGCCGCTTCCGGTGGAATGCGGCTTCTGTGCTGTTATGCTTAGTATCTTCATAATATTATAATATCATACTGACAGTGATGCTGCATACTGCCCGGAGATGCATCTTCCGGAGAGCCTCTTCACATAATCTTTACTTGCAAAACTAATGGTATTAGCGTATATTTTTTAATGTAAATGAAGAGAAAATTTCAAACGGGTAATATAGAATCAGGCTGTTCCGCAGTAAAGGGACAGCTGTTTTTGTAAGGATATATCATATGGGACTCTTTTACGAAGCAGACAAGACTTTCGAACAGCTGATGGACGAAAAAAAGAATTTCGTGTTCATCGGCGAGGCCGGTTCCGGCAAGAGCGAGATAGTTCTCAACATCGCGAATAAGCTGGCACAGAAGACCGGGAAGCAGGTCGACCTTTTTGACCTCGACCAGACAAAGCCGCTCTACAGGTCTCGAGACATGCAGCAGGACTTTGCCGCAAGGGGAGTCAACATCATTTATCAGGAGCAGTATCTCGACGCTCCGGTCATGGTCGGCGGCGTAAGGGTATCGCTCGTATCCGATCACTACACGCTTCTCGATATAGGCGGAGGCCATCAGGCGGCCAAGTTCGCAGGCGCCTACAGCGACCTCCTGAGCAAGGATGACGCCGTTCCGGTCTACATCGTCAATCCGTACAGGCCGTGGACGAAGGACGTCGACGCCATTGACGGCACCATGCGCCACATCCTCGGGTCAATGAGACTCGACCACATATACATTCTCGGAAATCCGAATCTCGGATACGCAACTTCAGTTAATGAATTCATGGAGGGACTGAAAAGGATCGACGAGCTGTTCGACGGTTTCACAGTTGTAAACAGCGCCTGCGTCAGAAGAGACATCTTCGAAGAGGTGCAGGCAATGACAGACAAGTCGCTGGTACCGCTCGATCTTTTCCTTACCTATTCGTGGGTTGATTAGAATAAATCAAGGTATTGTTAAGAAGGAGGACTATTAATGGCAAGAATCGAAATCACGACCGAAGCCTGCAAATCCTGCTCCTACTGCGTCATCTCGTGCCCTAAGAAGTGCATCGAGATCGGCGAAAAAGTTAACTCCAAGGGTTATCTCTATGCGACTTCCGTAAGACCTGAAGACTGCATCGGATGTGCGATGTGCGCTCAGATCTGCCCTGAGTCCGCTATAGAGGTGTGGAGATAGGAAAGGAGAGCAACATGGCAGAAAGAGTATTCATGAAAGGTACAGAAGCGATAGCTGAGGCTGCTGTAAGAGCAGGCTGCCGCTTCTTCGCAGGCTATCCTATCACTCCGCAGAACGAGATCCCTGAGTACATGGCAAGAAGGCTTCCTGAAGTAGGCGGTACATTCGTACAGGGCGAGAGCGAAGTAGCTTCCGTCAACATGCTGTACGGCGCTGCTTCGACGGGAATCAGAGCAATGAGCTCATCCTCTTCATGCGGCATCTCGCTTTACAGCGAAGGCGTATCGTACTGCGCTTCGGCCCGTATTCCTATGGTTTACGTCAACGTTCAGAGAGGCGGCCCTGGAATCGGAGCTATCCAGCCGGCTCAGCAGGACTACCTGCAGGCTACAAAGGCGTCCGGCAACGGCGGATTCAGAATGATCGTACTTGCTCCGGATTCAGTCCAGGAGTGCGTCGACATGGTTTATGAAGCATATGACCTCGCAGAAAGAGACCAGAACCCTGTTCTCGTTCTCACTGACGGCGTTATGGGCACCATGATGGAGCCTGTAGTGCTACCGCCGATGAAGACAGATGAGGAGCTCGCAGCATGCAGAGCAAAGTTTGCTGACAGAGCTATCGTAGGACATCCTCTCGGACAGCAGGCTTACTGCAGACCTGGTTCTGTAGGCGACGGCCAGGAGAAGGTCAACATTGAAGCTGCTGCTATGTATGAGACCTGGGATAAGGATATAAGAGTAGAGGAGTACATGATGGACGATGCAGAGATCGTATTCGCTGCATACGGAATCTCGGCACGTATCTCAAGAGCAGTCATCAGACAGCTCCGCGCTGAGGGCATCAAGGCAGGAATGATCAGACCAATCACACTCTCGCCATTCCCGTATGACTCGTTCAGAAACCTCGACTTTGACAGAGTAAAGGGCATCATCGATGTAGAAATGTCCATCCCTGCTCAGATGAGATGGGACGTCGACTATGCCGTACAGGGCAGATGTCCTGTTCACGAAGTACTCAGATCGGGCGGCCAGCTGCTGACCAACGATCAGGTGCTGAAGGGCGCAAAAGAATTCATTAAGGAGGTGCTGTAATGGCTGAGGAAAAGAAAGTCTATACCAGGACCAAAGGTATCATCGAAGGTGCGGTTTCCGGATTCTGCCCGGGCTGCATGCACAGCACGATCCACAAGATCATCGGCGAGGCTGCTGAAGAGCTCGGACAGCTCGACAACCTCGTAAGAGTAGAGGGCGTAGGATGCTGCGGACTCGGACAGTTCTATGTGACATGCGATGAGACCATCGCTGCCCACGGAAGAGCGGGCGCCGTTGCAACAGGAATCAAGAGATCTTCCCCTAACTCACTCGTTTACACATATCAGGGCGACGGAGACCTCGCTGCTATCGGACTTGCTGAAACACTTTCGGCTGCCAACAGAGGCGAGAACTTCACAGTAATCTTTGTAAACAACGGAATCTACGGCATGACAGGCGGTCAGATGGCACCTACTACGCTCGTAGGCATGAAGTCGACAACAACACCGGGCGGACGTGACCCTGAAGAGCACGGCTATCCGATGCACATGTCGGAGATCATCAACCAGCTGACAGCTCCTTACTACATCGAGAGAGTCAGCTGTGACACACCGCAGAACGTCATCAAGGCAAGAAACGCCATCAAGAAGGCATTCAAGTACCAGCTCGAAGGAAAGGGATATTCGATAGTAGAGATCGTTACATCGTGCCCTACAAACTGGGGACTTGATCCTCTGAAGTCGCTCGACTTCCTGAGAGAGAAGATGTTTGCTGAATATCCTCTCGGAGTATTCAGAGACGGCGGAGAGAAGAAGCAGTAAGGAGGTAAACCATGGAAAGAAATCTTATGATCGCCGGATTCGGCGGACAGGGAGTCATGACGATGGGCAAGCTTCTGGCTGAGGCTACCTCCCAGGCTACAGACCTGAACGTCACATTCTTCCCTTCATACGGAGCTGCCATGAGAGGCGGCACAGCGAACTGCTACGTAGTAATTTCAGATGAGCCGATCGGAGCACCTGTAAGCTACAGCCTCGAGGACCTCGTAGTAATGAACGGACCTTCGCTGCACAAGTTCATCGACAACCTCAAGCCGGGCGGAAACCTCTTCGTGAACAGCACGATCGTTACTGACCCGATCGAGAGAGATGACATCAACATCATCGAAGCTCCTGTAACACAGATGGCCATCGACATCAACAATCCTAGAGCCCTCAACGTCATCATGCTGGGCGTATATGTCGGAGCTACAGATGCCGTTCCTGAAGAAGTCATCGTAAAGGGCATCAACCACAAGTTCGAGAAGAAGCCTAAACTGATCGAGCCAAATGTTGAAGCATTCAGGATGGGCCTTGAGATCGGCCGCAAACAGAAAGCAAAATAGCGGACGCGCCAGGCGGATGTATGACGCTTAACAACCTGATAAAAATAATGATCACCGGGGAATCATCCCGGTGATCATTTCTTTTTCCTTGCTGTTTTGCCGGCCAGTACGTTGGCTGTGCTTTCGAACGGAGCGGAGTAGTAAGATTTTCCGGTCCGTTTTCTCTTGTTTCTGAAGTACGGCAGCCTGTTCCAGAGCATCGACGGAGCGCCGACTGCCAGCAGATATAAGGGACCCAGTATCAGGGACTGGAGCGTATGGCCGTATTCGTGCTCAAGCAGAAAGCGGCCTGCGGAGCCTCCGGCCCTGCGCGGTACAAAGATGAACTTGCCGAGGGATACTCCGGTGTCTTTATCCCACGCTGTGGCCCTGGCGCCCCTGTAGTCGAAATGGTCGTCCTTCCTGTGCGCGACATACAGAGCCGCGCCGATCAGGGTCTGAGGAAGTCCCCATGTCCACTGAGTGGCATTATATGCATGTTTTTTAATTGTGTTTTTATCAGGCTTTTTCATGGCTCTAATAATAACACAAACCTCTGCATCAATGTTATAATATGCTTCGAGTTAAAAAACGGTATGACATGCCCGCATGAATGTCAGCAGGAAACAATTAGAATGACATAACCTGCGGCGTTTGGTATAATCGTTTCATTGAATTAACGGCTTTGCCGTAATGTAGAAACGATTGATCTTCGAAGGCATGGCTTCTGCGATAGAATCGTTTCATTGATAAAAAACGGCGTTGTGTCATAAGGATTCCTCCCGCTTCGCGGGTCCCTCCTTGTGACAAGCCCGCAAGGAGTAAATATGAAACAGAAAAAAACTATCGAGATATCCCTTTTCGGAGCGCTGGTCTTCAGCGCTGCCATCTGCATGCTCTCAGTGGCGACTTCCAAGCTCATAGATTCTTTCGTATCGGAAGGTGAGCCGGGAAGCGGCGACTGGAGCGTTGATGAAAAGGAATACGGAAAATACTGAGAAGCTCTCATTCGAGCAGGAAGGACAGAAATGGAAAACAAAGGAACTTATTACATCTCAACACCGATCTATTATCCGAGTTCAAATCTGCATATCGGACACACTTACTGCACGGTCATGGCAGATGCCATGGCGCGTTTCAAAAGACTTCAGGGATATGACGTCATGTTCCTGACGGGTACCGATGAGCACGGCCAGAAGATCCAGACCAAAGCGATAGAAAAAGGCGTTACACCTCAGGAGTACGTCGACGAGATCGTAGCAGGCATCAAGGATCTGTGGGCAACCATGGAGATCTCATATGATGACTTCATCAGGACGACTGAGCCGAGGCACATGGAGAGAGTCCAGAAGATATGGCAGAGGATGTATGACAAGGGTGATATCTATCTGGGAGAGTATGAGGGACTTTACTGCAAGGAATGCGAAGCCTTCTGGACTGAATCACAGCTTGTTAACGGCTGCTGCCCGGACTGCGGCAGACCTGTCACAAAGGCAAGCGAGGAGGCATACTTCTTCAGAATGTCGAAATACGCCGACAAGCTCCTCGAGCTCTTCAGGGAAAATCCTGATTTCCTCGTGCCTGAGTCGAGACGCAATGAAATGGTTGCTTTCGTGGAGCAGGGCATGGAAGACCTCTGTGTATCGCGTTCTTCGTTCGACTGGGGCATCCCGGTGCCTAACGATCCGAAGCACGTCATGTACGTCTGGGTAGACGCGCTCTCCAACTGTGTGACCGCTCTCGGCGGACCTGATGACTGCGAAAAGTTCAACAAATACTGGCCTGCAGACGTTCATCTCGTAGGCAAGGAGATCGTGAGATTCCACTCGCTTATATGGCCTGCGATGCTGATGAGCGCTGATCTCCCTCTTCCTAAGCAGGTAAGGGGACACGGCTGGCTCCTTCTCGGAGGAGAGAAGGTGTCGAAGTCAAAGGCGGCAAAGGGACAGGACGTCATCGATCCTGTAGTACTGATCGACCGTTACGGAATAGACGCGCTCAAGTACTTCCTGCTCCGTGAGTACACTTTCGGACAGGACGGCACATTTACAAATGAGGTAATGCTCAGAAGAATGAACTTCGACCTCGCCAATGACCTCGGCAACCTGCTTTCAAGAACGGTCAGCATGATCGCGAAGTACTGCGGCGGAGTCGTTCCGGCAGCATCCGGAAGGGATGATATCGACGAGGAGCTTATTGAGCTCGCCACAACAGCAGCGGACAGAGTAGCCGCTAAGATGGACGAATTCCAGTTCAACATGGCTCTCGAAGAGGTATGGGTGCTCATAAGGCGCGCAAACAAGTATATCGACGAGAAGACGCCTTGGGTGCTCGCGAAGGACGAGAGCAGAAAAGCTGAGCTCGATACTGTCATGAGAAACCTCGCTGAGACTCTCAGGATCGTCTCGATACTGATCGTGCCGTTCATGCATACCACATCGGACCGCATGAGAGATCAGCTCGGCCTTGCGGATGTACCTGCTGTATGGGAGGACGCATTCGAGTTTTACCAGATGGACGGCGCAGAGACTCATAAGGGCGAGATCCTCTTCCCGAGACTCGACATAGACAAGGAACTCGAAGAACTCTATGCGATCAGCGCTGCAGCAAAAGCATAGGTCTGAAAGGAACAATAAAAACTAAGATCAAAGAAAAGTGTACATGAAATCAGATAATTGACTTTTTGTACACTTTTCAGGTTTATATGGGTAATACAATGCTGTTTGACGCACATACACATCTGAATTTTGAGAAGTACACAGAAGAAGAAAGGCAGGGCATAGCTTCGGAGATCGAAGAGTCCGAGGTCGCCTACATAATCGACGTGGCGGACTGCGTCGATTCCGCGGTGAAGGCCCTGAAAGACTCCGACGACTACGCCTGGTGCTATGCGGCAGTCGGGATCCATCCCGACCACGCATCGGTCTATACAGACACGGATATAGATGAGATAAGAAAGCTGGCCGCGCATCCCAAGGCTGTGGCGATAGGCGAGATAGGGCTCGATTTCTACTATGGCACTGATGACAGGGAAGAGCAGCAGGAGCTGTTCAGAAAGCAGATAAGGCTGGCCAATGAGCTCCGCATGCCTATCATGATACACTCGCGCGACGCTCATCAGCTGACCATGGATATACTCAAAGAGGAGGGAGCCTTCTCTGATGAGAGGAAGTCGTGGTTTGCTCCGAGAACTGTCGGAGGAAAGGAAGTGCCTGACGCCCGCGTGCAGATGCACTGCTTCTCCGGATCGCCCGAGCTTGCAATGGAATACATAAAGCTGGGAGCGACCCTGTCGCTGGGCGGGCCGGTGACATTCAAAAACGGAAAGAAGGCCGCGGAAGTCGTAAGGCAGATACCCGTTGAGTGCCTTATGTCAGAGACCGACGCGCCGTACATGGCGCCGGAGCCTCTGAGAGGCCGCCCGAATAAATCGCCGTACATAGAGCACATAGTACGCCGGATGGCAATCCTTAAAGGGCTTGAATACGACGAGATGGCCCGCATACTTACCGAAAACGCGAAACGCTTTTTCGATATTGATTAGGCGGCCGCGCGCCGGAGTATATCGCGCCCGGAATGAGCGAATGTGAACGCAGAAGGCTATTACGCAGAATAATATATTGCGGCCCTTAAGCTTAAAGCGCAGTATCGCATGCCTTTGAGCGATAAACTCCGGAAGCGATATCTCCGGGAAAGCAGCGGCCGCATTTGAAGAAGGAAATGAAACGAAACCATATCATAAACACAATCATCGATACAGGTCTTATACAGCCGTCTTCGGCTGTCATAGTTGCCGTGTCAGGCGGACCGGATTCGCTCTGCCTGCTTCATGCTCTGAACAGCATCGCAGACATGTACGATCTTCTGCTCGTCCCGGTGCATGTTAACCACATGATAAGACCTGAGGCATATGATGAAAGCATGCATCTCGACGGCATCTGTGAGCGCATGGATCTTGAGCTCAGGATATATGAGGCTTCGTGCAAGGACGTGGCTGAAGAACTCGGCATATCCGTCGAGGAAGCCGGAAGACAGGTGAGATATCAGATCTTCGACGAGGTGGCCGCGGAGCTTGAGGAAAACGGAGTTCCTGCCGAGAAGATCGTCATCGCTCTTGCTCACAACGCGGATGATCAGGCTGAGACCGTGCTCTTCAGGCTGATACGCGGAACAGGCCCTCACGGTCTGGCGGGGATCCCGACGGTACGGATGTCCGAAGCGGGCTACCTCATAGTCCGTCCGCTCCTTACGATAGAGCGCAGGGAGATAGAAGCCTACATTGCCGATAACAAGCTGAAGCCGAATATCGATAAATCAAACAACGAGAACACCTATACCCGCAACAGGATAAGGAATGAGCTGATCCCGTATCTGGAGAAGAACTTCAACCCGAAGATCAAGGAAAACCTGAGGCGTTACGCGGGGCTGGCCGCAATGGATGATTCACTTCTGAGGGATATCGCCCTGGCCGACTACTTCGACTGCGTAGAGGTGAGCGGTGAAAAAGAAGAGGCGGTACTGAATATCGGAAAGATCAAAGACAATCCGCCTTCGGTCAACAGCCGCATAGTCGGGATGATATTCGAACTTCTGAGGATAGACGACAGCGTTACATACGAGACGGTGTCCGCCGTAACGGACCTCATCTACAGCGATCATCCGTCAGCGGGCATAGACCTGCCTTACGGCATCAGAGCCAGAAGGGTGTATGACAAGATCGTATTCTCGGCTGAAGAGGACGTCGTGATGCCCGATGAGAGCCTGGCCATATATCCGAGAGTACTGATGGCAAAGGACTTTGTACCCGATGACGACGTTCCTTATGCCGCTTTCGACTTTGACGCTTTCGACAAAGAGTACCCGGGAAGGATAGGCGACATAGAGCTCCGCACAAGACGCAGGGGCGACTATCTGCCGATGAGACACGGCAAAAAAAAGATCCAGGATCTGCTTGTTGATTCAAAGGTAAAGAAGTCTGCCAGAGACAGCATACTGATGGTCTGCATAGACAGCGAGGTGCTGTGGGTGCTCCCTAGCAAGTATTTTGCCGGCGGGCGCGAGAAGCTTAAAGGAAGGTTTTCACCAAAGTTTCATATAACAGAGAAAACGAAGAGAATTCTTTTGATTGAACTCGATGAAACAATATGATAAAATTTGTGCTCGGGACACAAAATAAGAGGCTTTTTTAGTGCCGCTTTTTTAGTGCCGCTTTTTAGAGAAAGAAAGGAAATTCAGATTTGAGAAATATTGGACGCAGTATAGGAACATACCTGATCATCTTTGTGGTGGTGCTCAGTCTGTCCATGATGTTAAGGGGCATGGCAGAAAGCGCTGATGTCAAGGAGGTCAAGTTTTCACAGTTTGCGACTCATCTTGAAAAGGGCGATTTCAAATCCATCAACATAACCGACAGAAAACTCGTCGGTGAAAAGAAGGATGGTACAAAAGAGGTGACATACGCGCCATCGCTGGTCGAGATCAGCTGGCTCGAAGAAAAGACCATCAACCCGATGCTCGAAGAAAACAAGATCGAGCTCGAGAGCGAGCCGCCTAAGAGTGAGTACACGCTGCTCAACATCCTGCCTACCTTGCTTATGGTGGTGGCCATGGGATTCCTCTTCTACTTCATGATGAGTCAGGGGGGAAACAAGCAGGCTTTTCAGTTCGGCAAAAACCGGGCGAGGCTTTACAAGAGTGATGCAAAAGCTATCACTTTCAAAGACGTTGCAGGACTTGAAGAAGAAAAGACAGAGCTTTCTGAAATCGTGGACTTTCTCCGCAATCCGGGCAAGTATACAAAACTCGGAGCGCGCATACCTAAGGGCGTACTGATGGTAGGCTCGCCGGGTACCGGTAAAACATATATTTCACGTGCTACAGCAGGTGAGGCGGGAGTGCCTTTCTTCACTATTTCCGGATCGGACTTCGTTGAGATGTTTGTCGGAGTCGGAGCTTCCAGAGTAAGAGATCTCTTCAACGAAGCCAAGAAAAACGCTCCGTGTATCGTTTTCATCGATGAGATAGACGCGGTCGGAAGACGCAGGGGCGCGGGCCTCGGCGGCGGAAACGACGAGAGAGAGCAGACGCTCAATCAGCTCCTCGTTGAGATGGACGGATTCGACGGAAACTTAGGTATCATCATACTGGCAGCTACAAACAGACCTGACGTACTCGACCCTGCTCTGCTCAGACCGGGCAGATTCGACAGACAGATCGTGATCGGCATGCCGGATATCAAGGCGAGAGAAGAGATCTTCAGACTCTATACAAAGAACAAGCCTCTCGACTCGGATGTTTCACCTGAGATCCTCGCGAAGAGGACTCCGGGATTCTCGCCGGCAGATATCGAGAACCTCATAAATGAGGCAGCCCTTCTGACCGCGAGAAGAAACGGAACAAAGATAAGGATGGACGAGATAGAGGAGGCCACCACAAAGGTAATGGCCGGCCCGCAGAAGAAGTCCAGAGTCATCTCCGACAGTGAAAAGAAGCTGACTGCATACCATGAGGCCGGGCACGCCATCGTGATGCGTGCCACACCGGATTCAGACCCGGTACATCAGATAACTATCATCCCGAGAGGAATGGCCGGGGGCTTCACAATGTGGCTGCCTGAGGAGGACCGCTTCTTCGAGACAAGAGGCCACATGATAGATAACATCAAGCACCTTCTCGGCGGAAGAGTAGCTGAAGAGCTCAAGCTCGACGATATCTCGACCGGAGCGAGCAACGACCTCGAGCGCGCTACGAATATCGCCCGTCAGATGATCACAAAGTATGGCTTCAGCGAGAAGCTGGGTCCTGTATCATTCAGCTCCAACGATGAGGTGTTCCTCGGAAGGGACTTCTCGACACGCCAGAATTACTCTGAAGAGGTAGCTTCGGAGGTAGATCACGAGATCAGAGCTCTGCTGACGGAATGCTACGCGGAGACCAGAAGGATACTTCAGGAGAATGATGCCGCCTTTGAGAGAGTCGCTCAGGCACTGCTGCTCGTAGAGACCCTCGACGGTGATCAGTTCGAAAGACTGTTTACAGGCGAGGCTGATCCTGAGTCGATCATGCAGGAAGTCGAGAGCGAAAACAAAGAGATCGCCCGTAAAAACAAAAAGGAAGCCGAAGAAGCAAAGCGCATTGAAGAAGAAGAAAAGAGGCTGATGAAAGAAGAGCTCCAGAAGCTCAATAACGCAGCTTTTCAGGATGACCGCGAGGTCGTGAGCTTTGATGCAGATGATAAGGATCCTAAGTGATCCGATCAACAGACCGGAGAATAATAAACATGAAAATCAACGTAAATGATTGCCTTAAACTGGATGCGTTCAGAGGGAGCAGAGTCCTTTCGTGCAGGGAAGCCTGCACAAGACGCGTAAGATCGGTATCCGTGCTTGACGAGTCCGATCTTGACATGGGCGTAGATCGCAACGGCATCAAGGATCAGATGGTAATAACACACTTCTGGGCAAGCAAGGACGACATCGCTGCTCAGAAGAAGGCGGTAGCCGCTCTCGGCGCAAAGGGAATAAGCGCGCTGGTAGTCTATCTCAATGAGAGCGGAGTCAGGCAGGTCGCTCCTGAAGTCGTCGAGGCTGCTGAGAAGGCAGGCCTTCCGCTCATTGTCATTGATGATACCGGCAGCATAACATACAGCATGCTCATAGAGCAGGTTCTTGATAAGATCCTCTATGGCGAGAATTATGCGGACAATATCCTCAACAACACGATATATCATCTGCTCAACTTCGAAAAGCACAGCAGCTTTCCTGCAGCGCTCAGAGAGGCTGCTCTCAACAACAACTATCAGGTAGTACTCATGACAGAGGAGTATAATACCATACTTACTGTCGAGACGAGGCACCTCGTAAAGATCGAAGACGCGGTGCAGGCTGCCCGCAAGCTTGACGCGTTTTCAATGACAGGCTTTACGCGTGTAGAGATCGAAAGCGTCATCACATACTGGGGTTTCATAAACATCAAGGACAAAAGGTATATCCTTGTCATAGTCGACAACGAGGACGAATACTCAGCTGCCGAGATGAGCAAGCTCGCTCAGACGATAGAGCTCGCCATCGGAATGTGGAAGTATACTCCTGACAGGGATTCCAGAGCTGAATTCATCAAATCCGCAGTGCGCGGCGACATATCGTTCTGCCATACCCTGCTTGATGAATCGGGCCTCAGGGGCATGCAGTTCACCAGCGCCTTCTACATCAGAAATGCCGGCGACTACGTCAACGACTTTATGGACATCATCGCGGAATACAAGAAGAAGGTGGATTTCGGCCTGCTTACCACGACAGAGTCCAGCGAGATCTACGGCATCGTTTACACTGAAGGCGGCCAGGAGAAAGGCATAGAAGTCAAAAATGCCTGCCTCGAGATGTTCGACAGGCTGAAATCGGTAAAGAAGGATGGGAGGATATTCCACGTTACCGGTACGGAGAGGCTTGAGAGCTGCGTGGACGGCTTCAAAATGATCAACAAGACCGCAAGGTACATGGAGAAGGTCTTCCCGTTCAAGAGGGTATTCTCAAAATATGAGATCTCCATGGTAAGCGACTGTGTATACATGCAGAGCGGATCACAGGCGCAGAGGAAGATGTATCTCGATCTTCTGGAGCCTTTTGAACGTGAAGTCTCGCAGAACAAGGGCAGGATGCTTGTGGATACGCTGTCCACCTTCGTTCTCGACGCCGGTATGAACTCCGGAAGGACTGCGGAATTCCTCGAGATACATAACAACACCGTACAGTACAGGCTCAAAAAGGCCAATGAGATACTCGGCGCGGAAATGACAGCTAACAGGGTCATCCCGGGCCTTACACTCGCGCTCGCGCTCAAGAGACTCGAAGAGGAGGACTAGGATGCTTCTTGCTATAGATGTAGGCAATACCAACATCGTTCTGGGTGTATTTGAAGGTGATAAGCTGACAGAGAGCTGGAGACTTGCCACTGATGACAGGCGTTCAGCTGACGAGTACGGAACTATCATCGGTTCGATGTTCAGACGAATCGATATAACCGAAAAGGACATCGATGACATAATCATCGCTTCCGTAGTGCCGTCACTGCTCTTTACACTCGAGCACATGTGCCTGAAGTTCTACGAAAAGAATCCTATAGTAGTGGAACAGGGCATCAAGACGGGCATGAAGATCAAATACGAAAACCCGCGCGCTCTTGGCGCCGACCGTCTGGTCAACTCAGTCGCTGCACACGAGAGATATGGCGGCGACCTGATAGTCATAGACTTCGGTACGGCCACGACTTTCGATTGTGTATCAGCCGACGGATGCTTCCTCGGAGGAGCTATCGCACCTGGAATCAAGACCCAGGCCGCGGCTCTCTTTGAGCACACAGCCAAGCTCCCTAATGTAGACCTTGAGCTGCCGGGCAAGTTTATCTGCCGCAACACATCGGAGTCCATGCAGTCCGGACTCATCTACGGCCACATGGGCTTCACCGAGCGCATGGTAAAGGGCATGAAGCAGGAGATGGCAAAGGAGACAGGCTGCGATCCTGACAAGATCAGAGTCATAGCTACCGGAGGTATGGCGACGATGGTGGAGAGCGGAGTCGACTGCATAGACGTGATCGACAGAAGGCTCACGCTTGACGGCCTGCAGATGCTCTATCTCAAGAACAAAGGTCTCAACAAGAAGCGCGTCCTGCAAGACTAAGTTATAAAAATATAGCTGCGCTTATATATGTTCGGCAGGTAACTCGAGCACGCCGGCACTTAGCGATTGACGAGCGTCAGCGAAGTCAGAGCTTAGTACCGCTGCGTGCGAATGTTAGCGAGAGCGTGCCTGACGGATATATATAAGCGCAGCGTAAAAAGAATAAATGAACATTGGAAATATAGCTTTGAAATCTCCATTCGTGCTGGCTCCGATGGCAGGCTTTACTGACGCTGCCACCCGTACTATCTGTGAAGAGCAGGGGGCCGCTCTCACCTATACTGAGATGGTAAGCGCGAAAGGCCTTTATTACGGCGGAAGCAAGACGAACAATCTTACATATATACCTGAAGGAGCAGGCCCGACGGCCATTCAGATCTTCGGAAGCGAACCTGAGATCATGGCTTACGCGGCCCGCGAGCTCAGAAGCCTCCGCAATGAGATACTGGATATCAATATGGGCTGCCCTGTGCCAAAGGTGGTCAGGAACGGAGACGGATCAGCACTGATGCGCGATCCCGGACTCGTTTTCGAAATAGTAAAGGCTGTCTCGGCGGATGCCGGTAAGCCGGTGACCGTAAAGATACGCAAGGGCTTCGACAGTCCGAATGCCGTTGAGGTGGCTCTCGCTGCTCAGGAGGGCGGCGCCGCGGCTGTCTGCGTGCACGGAAGGACCCGCAGTCAGTACTACAGCGGTACAGTGGACAGGAGCATCATAAAGGATGTGAAGGATGCGCTCAGCATCCCTGTCATTGCCAGCGGAGATGTGGTCGACGTTGAGTCGGGAATGAGCATGCTTGCTGAGACCGGCTGCGACATGGTCATGATAGGCCGCGGAGCGCTGGGGAATCCATGGATCTTCAGAGATCTTAATGCCGCGTACAGGGGCCTTGACATTCCTCCTCGTCCGTCGGATGAAGAACGTATCGCCATGATGCTGAGGCATCTTGAGATGATGTGTGAGCTCAAGGGTGAGACGGTAGGCGTCAAGGAGTTCAGAAAATATATAGTCAGATATACAAAGGGCATGCGTGGAGCCGCTGCGGTCAGACGCAGGGTGAATGACGCTGTAAGCCTGAAAGAAATGAAGGAAATCATACAGATTGGCTGATAACAACAACAGAAAAACATCAATGAAAAAAACGCTGCTTTCTGCCGTTCTGATCCTTGCTGTCTTCGCCATGTGCGGATGCTCCACCTGGACCAGTTTCAGGCAGACTTTTATTGCCGAGCCTCAGAGTGACACTGATCCGTCCATCACGATCGGTGT
>CADATR010000011.1:20658-24168 GCA_902790885.1 uncultured Eubacteriales bacterium | reverse complement strand
CTGACTGCTGCCGGCTGTGACAAGGCCGCAAAGCTTATCGACATCTGCACCAGATTCCACATTCCTCTGCTGACTGTTACGGATACTGACGGCTATAAGACAGATTCCGAGACAGAGGCCTTCCTGCCTGGAGCAGCTGAGAAGATGATCAGGGCACTGGTCACATCGGATGTTCCGAAATTCAACCTAATAACGGGTTCAGTAGTAGGAAGCGCCTACAGCATGATGAACTCAAAGGGTCTCGGAGCGGATTACGTATTCATGTGGGAAGATGCCAATGTCAGCATCGTTGAGCCGCGCCAGGCTGCGGAGATCATTTTCGGAAAGTGGTCAAACGAGCTCGAGCAGCAGTTCCGCGATTCGCAGTCGAGCGCTGTAGCTCTGGCAAGGCACGGATTCGCAGACAAGGTGATCGCGCCTGAAGACTCCAGAAAGTATCTGATCGGAGCGCTTCAGACGTTCGTTAACAGCAGGTAGGTGATGATATGAGTTTAGGACAGATATTCTTGACCGCGCTGCTGTATACGCTCATCGGAATGGGTACGGTATTTGCTGTACTGATATTCATTTCGATCTGCATATGGCTGCTGGGCAAGGCGTTCGCGCCTAGGAAGCCCGCAGTTGAAGCAGCTCCGGCTGCTGAGGCGGCAGCCGAGCCTGATGAACCTGAGGGCATCAGGCCTGAGATCATCGCCGCTATCATGGCAGCGATCAATCAGCAACTGAAAGATGAAGAAGGTGTACCGGCAGAAGGATACATCGTCAGGAATGTACGGAGGGCAACATGGAGACATACATCGTAAGAGTAAACGGCGAAGAATTCGAAGTTGAAATAGAAAGGGCCGGCGAAAGCGCTGCTCCTGCAGCAGCTGCTGCACCAGCAAAGGCAGCTGCACCGGCACCTAAAAAAGCTGCGGCCAAGTCCGGCGGCAAAGGAAAGGGTGATCCGGTCGTATGCGGAACAGCAGGCAAGGTCTTCAAGATCGTTGCGAGCGAGGGACAGCAGGTAAAGGCCGGCGACACCATAATCGTGCTCGAGGCCATGAAGATGGAGATCCCTGTCGTAGCACCTAAAGACGGCACAGTCAGCAAGATCGTTGTTTCAGAAGGAGACGCCACTGCATCGGGCCAGACTGTAGCTTACGTAGAATAGTACCGGGAGGTAGAAGAAATGGGAGATACCTTAATCAACCTGGCTCAGCAGACCGGATTCCTCAATCTCACCATAGGCAATGTGATAATGATCGCGGTCGCCCTTGGTCTGATGTATCTGGCCATAGTCAAAGAATATGAGCCTCTCCTGCTCCTTCCGATCTCGTTCGGCATGCTGCTTGTAAATCTGTATCCGCCTATCATGGAAGAGGGCGGACTGCTGCATTACTTCTTCATGCTCGATGAGTGGACGATACTCCCGTCTCTCATATTCCTGGGAGTCGGAGCATTGACGGATTTCGGACCTCTGATCGCAAACCCTAAGAGCTTCCTTCTCGGAGCCGCGGCGCAGTTCGGAGTTTTCGGAGCTTTCCTGCTGGCCATGCTCATGGGGTTCACCGAAGCTCAGGCAGCTGCAGTCAGCATCATCGGAGGAGCTGACGGCCCTACATCCATCTTCCTGGCAATGAAGCTCGGACAGAGGGATCTCATGGGACCTATCGCGGTAGCGGCGTACTCATACATGTCGCTCGTACCGATCATACAGCCTCCTATCATGAAGGCACTCACAACTGAAGAGGAACGTAAAATCAAGATGGAGCAGCTCAGGGAAGTTTCCAAGAGGGAGCGCATCCTGTTCCCGATAGTCGTTACGATCGTAGTATGCCTCATACTGCCTTCGACAGCACCGCTCATCGGAATGCTCATGCTCGGAAATCTCTTCCGCGAGAGCGGAGTAGTGCGTCAGCTGCAGGAGACTGCTTCCAATGCGCTCATGTACATCGTAGTAATATTCCTGGGAACTTCAGTAGGAGCCACCACAAGCGCTGAGGCGTTCCTCAAGTGGACGACGATCAAGATCGTCATCCTCGGAATGATAGCGTTCTCCTTCGGAACAGCCGCAGGTGTGCTTTTCGGCAAGCTCATGTGTAAGCTTTCGGGCGGCAAGATCAACCCGCTCATAGGCTCTGCAGGTGTATCCGCAGTGCCTATGGCAGCGAGAGTATCGCAGAAGGTTGGCGCCGAAGCCGATCCTACGAACTTCCTGCTCATGCATGCCATGGGCCCTAATGTAGCCGGAGTTATCGGTACGGCAGTTGCTGCCGGCGTATTCATGGCTATATTCGGTGTCTGATATCAACGGAGGAATAAAATGGGAAAGAAAATAAAAATAATGGAGACTGCTATCAGAGACGGTCAGCAGTCACTGATAGCTACAAGAATGCCGTTCGAAGACATGGAGCCTGCTCTGGCCATGATGGATCAGGTAGGTTATGAAGCCGTTGAATGCTGGGGCGGAGCCACTTTCGACTCCTGCATCAGATTCCTCGACGAAGATCCGTGGGAGAGGCTCAGAAAGCTTCGCGCGGCGATGCCTAACACACAGCTGCAGATGCTGCTCAGAGGCCAGAACCTTCTCGGTTACAGACACTATTCGGATGACGTTGTTGATTATTTCGTCAAAAAGTCGATCGACAACGGCATCGACAGGATAAGGATATTCGACGCTCTGAACGACCTGCGCAATGTTGAGACAGCAGTAAAAGCGACGAAGGCATACGGAGCTCACGCTCAGGTAGCTATGTCTTATACAATCGGAGAGCCGTACACGCCTGAATACTGGAAGGGCCGTGCCCTCCGCATCCAGGAGCTCGGCGCGGACTCAATCTGCATCAAGGACATGGCAGGACTCATGGTTCCTACAGCCGCAGGCGAGATGATAGCCATGCTGAAGGAGACGGTGGATATTCCTATCCAGCTCCATACACACTGCACCAGCGGTGTAGCACCTATCACTTATTACGTAGCGGCCCAGTCCGGAGTCGACGTTATCGATACAGCGATATCGCCGTTCTCGGGAGGCACCAGCCAGCCGTCTACAGAGGTAATGGTAGAGACATTCAAGGGAACCGAACTCGATACAGGTCTGGACATGGGACTGCTCGAGAAGATAGCTGCTCACTTCCAGACAATAAGAGACAAAGACCTCAAGAGCGGCCTCATGAACACCAAGGTGCTCGGTACCGACATCAAGACTCTTATCTATCAGGTTCCTGGCGGAATGCTTTCGAACCTCGTATCGCAGCTTAAGGATCAGAACGCCGAAGACAAGTATCTTGAAGTGCTTCAGGAAGTGCCTCGCGTGAGGAACGACCTCGGAATGCCGCCTCTCGTAACACCGTCCTCGCAGATCGTCGGAACACAGGCTGTTCTCAACGTACTGATGGGTGAGAGATATAAGGTGCTGTCGAAGGAGACTCAGGAGATCCTGAAGGGCAAATACGGACAGACTCCGATGCCTATGAATCCTGATGTGCTGGCCAAGATCGATCAGAGCCAGAGGATCACCTGCCGTCC
>CADATR010000011.1:0-20653 GCA_902790885.1 uncultured Eubacteriales bacterium | reverse complement strand
CAGGTGGCACTCGACTACTTCAAGAGGAGGGCGGCGCTTCGCAGCAAGATGGATCCTGCTGCCATCGACACAAAAAACAAAGCATATCCGGTTTAGTTGAATAAAAGGAGATGATATAAATGGGTTTTGTAAAAGAGAATGGCAGGACTATTCCTGTTGCTGATAAGGTATTCGCACTGAGCGGACGTGCCAAGGCGGCGATCGCAGCAAAGGGCAAGGATGCGGTAGTCAATGCTACTGTAGGGGCTCTTCTCGATGACAACGGCGACCTTGTAGTTATGTCATCTGTTGTGGAAGCTATCAGAACGCTTACACCTGCAGACTACGCTGAGTACGCGCCTATCACGGGTACACCGGCTTTCAAGGAAGCTGTGGTAAAGGCCCTCTTCGGCAACTATGAACCGTCAGGACATGTCAATCTGTGCGTGACTCCGGGAGGCACCGGAAGCATCACGAGCGTTATCGCCAACTATTCAAACTACGGCGACAGCGTGCTCACACACGACTGGTGCTGGGCAAACTATAAAAACATCGCCGTTACGCAGGGCCGCAAGCTCAGAACCTTCAGATTTTTCAATGAAGAGGGCGTGTTTGACGCTGCCGATTTCGAAAAACAGCTTAACGAGCTCGCAGCGGTGCAGGATCAGGTGGTTGTCATGATCAACACTCCTGCACACAATCCTACAGGATACGCGCTCAGCCTTGAGGACTGGGATGCAATGATCGCAGCTATTAACAAGGCTGAAAGCAAAGTGGTGCTCTTCCTCGACGTCGCGTATATCGATTACGCGGGCGAAGAAGATGAGGTGCGTGCATTTGTACCTAAGCTTGCTGATCTTGGCGATCACGTGCTCACCATTTTCGGATACAGCGCATCCAAGACCCTTACAGCTTACGGAATGAGATGCGGAGCCATCGTATGCATGGCTAAGAACGAGGAAGACGCTGAAGAATTCAGACGTGCAGCAGAGTATTTTGCTCGTTCCACATGGTCTAACTGCAACCGTTCGGCCATGGTGGTGATGGGCAAGATCTACGAGGATCCTGAACTCAGAGCCAGGGTGGACGAGGAGAGAAGAGGATACCGCGACATGCTGCTCGAGCGCGGACGCATCTTTGAGAAGACCCTCAACGACAACGGAGTTAAATGCGTACCGTTCAGCGCCGGCTTCTTTGTAACAATAGCATGTGATGACCCTGCGGGAGTCTGCCAGAAGCTTGAAGAGCAGGATATTTTCTGCCTTGCTCTCGCGAAGGGCATTCGTGTATCGATAGCTTCTATTTCCAAGGAAAAATGTGTCAAGTGCGCTGAAGCCATAGCAGCGCTGCTTAAATAGCCTTTGCCGGCGGTCAGGTGGAGGTCATGGCCGCCGTTAGGGAACTGTGGCAGTGACGGTCACTGTCATGCATGTTGCTATAAAAGGAGGTTAATATGGAAAAAATCAAGAATTCACTGCCGATCCAGATATTCATCGCCCTCGGCCTTGGTATCGTAGCAGGACTCATCTTCCTGTCGGCAGGAGCAGCTGATTTTACCGAAGCATATATTAAGCCTTTCGGTACTATCTTCCTCAACCTGCTCAAGTTCATCGTAGTTCCGATCGTTATCACTTCGATCGTTCAGGGCGTCGTATCGCTTTCTGACATAAAGAAGGTAGGAACCATCGGACTCCGTACGATCATCTATTACTTCTGCACAACAGCGTTTGCCATCGTTATCGGTCTCATTTTCGCGAACCTCTTCAAGGGATCGTATAAGGTGCTTGAGACAAGCGATCTGGCTTACGAAGCAGCTGAGCCAACCAGCTTCATGGATACGATCGTAAATATCTTCCCGTCAAACCTGTTTGAGCCAATGGTCAGCTCGACCATGCTGCAGGTAATCGTGATCGCTCTCTTCGTCGGATTCGGCATCATCATCGCGGGAGATAAGGGACTTCCTTTCAAGGAATGGATCGACAGCGCCTATGAAGTATTCATGGTCATCATGAGAGGAATCATCAAGCTGACTCCGATCGCTGTATTCTGCCTGATCACACCGGTAGTTGCAGTCAATGGCCCTCAGGTGCTCGGATCACTCGCCATGGTACTGCTTACAGCATACATCGCTTACGCAGTCCACGCTTTCTTTACTTACTCGATCGCAGTAAAGACTCTCGGACACATGAGCCCGATAGCGTTCCTCAAGGGAGCTCTTCCTGCATTCCTGTTCGCATTCTCGAGCACATCCTCGATCGGAACACTTCCTGTCACAATGGAATGTGCTGAGAAGATGGGCGGCCGTAAGGATGTAGCAAGCTTCACACTTCCGCTCGGAGCTACTATCAACATGGACGGTACTGCTATCTATCAGGGTGTATGCGCAATCTTCATCGCGAGCTGCTTCGGCATCGATCTGACTCTCGGCCAGATGGTGACCATCGTTCTGACAGCTACGCTCGCTTCGATAGGCACAGCCGGAACACCGGGCGCAGGCATGATCATGCTCGCTATGGTACTCCAGTCAGTAGGACTGCCTGTTGAAGGTATCGCTCTGGTAGCAGGCGTTGACCGTATCTTCGATATGGGCCGTACCGGAATCAACGTAGTAGGTGACCTCTCCGCTGCCATGATCATCAGTGATTATGAGACAAGAAGAGAGGCAAAGGAAGCCGCAAAGGCATAAATCTAAGAAAAGTGCAGGTATAATTCAAATTGGTTAATTCTTCAGAAGTTAAAAACAAAGCAGGCCATGCCGGCCTGAATACAAAAGATGCTGCCATGATCGCGCTTTGTGCCGCGGTCATGGCTGTATGCTCATGGATATCGATTCCTGCAGCTGTTCCGTTTACCATGCAGACATTCGGCGTATTTCTTGCTGTTGGCCTGCTTGGCGGCAGAAACGGAACGCTCGCTGTTCTGGTGTACATTCTGCTCGGAGCTGCCGGACTCCCTGTTTTTTCGGGATTCAGCGGCGGCATTGGACATCTGTTCGGAGCGACAGGCGGTTATATAATCGGATTTGTGTTTTCAGCTCTGGTCATGTGGCTGGCTGAGGCACTCTTCGGCAAGAGCAATAAGGTGCTTATCGCGTCGATGATCGCAGGCCTTCTGGTCTGCTACGCATTCGGGACCGCGTGGTTTATGGTGGTGTACGCAAGGGACAGCGGAAGCATCGGACTTGTCACAGCTCTTTCATGGTGCGTTTTCCCGTATATCATACCGGATGCGCTCAAGATATTGCTTGCAGCTGTGCTGACCCGCAGGCTCAGACCTCTTATCAAGGGCTAAGGGCGGAAATGGGACTAAGAGATCATTGCTGATATGGAATTAAGCATCTGGACATTTTTGATAGTATGCCCTCTGACATTCCTCGGAGGGTTCGTCGATGCAGTCGCGGGCGGCGGGGGACTAATCTCGCTGCCCGCTTATATGATTGCGGGAGTTCCCGTCCATAACGCCATAGCTACCAATAAGCTGAGCTCGGGAATGGGAACCACGGTTTCAACATACAGGCTCGCGAGGCTCGGATATATTCCGTGGAAAAAGGCGGCACTGTGCATACTGATGGCTGTAGCAGGGTCCTCCTCGGGCGCCAGGCTCGCTCTCATGGTGGACGCGGAGCTGTTCAAAAGGATAATGCTCGTCATTATTCCTCTCACAGCGCTGTATGTTATGCGAAACAGACAGATGGACGAGCCGAAAGAGCCTCTCGGCACCCGTCAGACGCTGGTGCGCTCAGCGATAGTGGCTCTTCTTATAGGCGCTTATGACGGATTTTACGGACCCGGAACAGGCACTTTCCTGATACTGCTGCTTACAGCGTACGCGCATTTCAGCCTCGGAGAGGCCAATGGAGTTGCGAAGTCCATCAATCTTACGACAAACATCACATCACTTGCTGTTTACCTTATTAACGGCAAGGTAATAATACTGCTGGGCTTCTTCGGCGGTATATTCGGCATCATCGGCAATTACATAGGTGTCACGTTCTTCGAAAAGAAAGGCGCCAAAGCCGTAAGACCGCTCATGATCGCCGTGCTTGTAATCTTTTTTATCAGGATCCTGACGGAGATAATCTGACTCGGATCCGGGAAAGCGGAATAAGTAAAAATGAACAATTTTAAAACTATTGGAATAATCGGCGGCATGGGACCTCTGGCCACATACGATCTTGCCGAAAAGATACTCGAAAACACTGCAGCGGACTGCGATCAGGAAAACATTCCCGTTCTCATAGACTGCAATACCAGGATAGCAGACAGGACAGCCGCCATACTGCACGGCGGAGCCGATCCGCTGCCTGAGATGAAAAAGAGCGCGATGCGGCTCGAGGCGGCCGGTGCTGACGCTCTTATGATGGCGTGCAATACCGCGCATTTCTTCTATGACAGCATATGTGAAGCCGTAAATGTGCCTGTGCTCCACATGCCGCGCCTTACCGCGCAGCTTTTAAGAAGCAGGGGCGTAAAGAAGGCCGGCGTGCTGGCCACAGACGGCACCTGTCAGAGCGGAGTTTATGGCAGTGCGCTCACTGAAGAGGGCATAGAGCCTGTATATCTTTCTGAAGAAAAGCAGGCTGTTATCATGAGCCTTATCTACGACTATGTAAAGGCCGGCAGAATGGACTTTTCTGAGCTCGATCTGGACGGAGTGATATCCGAGATGCAGGAGAAAGGGGCGGAGATACTGATACTCGGCTGCACCGAGCTTCCTGTGGCCTTCGGCATTATCGGGAAAACAGCGCTCCTGGTCGTCGATCCTACAGATGTGCTCGCCAGAGCCGCGGTAAGCTTTGCCGGAGCGCCGCTCAAAGGATCCTGCGAATAAGGAAACTATACTGCAAAAAAGAGTGTCGTTATATGTGCTCTCCGTGCTACAATGTACCGGGGAAAGGGAAGGGACAGTTGAATAAGCTGCTCTTTTCGTTTTTTGTTATATTAGGAGAGATGAAATGCAGAAGAAACCAATCACAAACAAGCTGCTCTGGATATTTGCCGTAGGACAGTTCGGATGGAGCCTGCTTTCGGGAATAGTCTCGAACTGGATGGTCTATTATTATACCGGTACGCCTGATGAGCAGAATCCTCTTACAGGAATATTCGCGTCGGGCATAACACAGCATCCGATCGTATTCAAGCTGACCCTGTTCGGACTTGTACTTGCTGTCGGCCGTGTCTTCGATGCTGTCACAGACCCGCTGATAGCCGGATGGTCGGACCGCGCCAGATATAAGGGCGGCCGCCGCATACCGTTCATGCGCGCTATTGCGATACCTTTCGCGCTCATTACCATCGGCCTTTTCACGCTGCCGCAGACAGGAAACATAGTGGTGAACGACGCGGTGCTTTTCGCTCTGCTGATAACCTTCTATCTGTTCATGACCATTTTCTGCACGCCGTACAACGCGCTGATCGCGGAGCTCGGAGACACTCAGGAGCACCGCATCAATGTATCGACATACATTTCATTTACTTTCATAGCAGGTCAGTCAATATCCTTCATGCTGCCTAATGTCGCCGGCGCTCTTCAGGATGCCGTCGGACCGGCGGGCTCCGTAAGGCTTGCCGTTGCGATCATGGCGACCCTCGCGTGCATAGCCATGCTGGTTCCGTCCCTTTACATCAAGGAACGCGATTATCTCGAGGCGAAGCCGAGCGAGACAAAGGCTTTCTCATCCCTGCTCAAGACATTCCAGAACGGTCAGTTCCGCCGTTTCGTATACAGCGATGTGATATATTTCTTCGCGCTGACGCTGTTCCAGACGGGACTTGCGTTCTATGAGACAAAGCTGATGGGGATAGAAGACACATGGACATTCGTGCTGACGGCCACCATGACGGCTCTCAGCGTAGTGCAGTATCCGCTGGTAAATAAGCTCGCCCCTAAGATCGGAAAGAAGAGAATGATCATCACCGGGTTCTTCGGCTACGCTGTGGTATTCCTTATCACCTTCCTTTGCGGAAAGGGACTGTACTGGGGATTCATAGTAGCAGTCTGTGCTTCCGTGCCGATGGCCATTCTAGGCATCCTGCCGCAGGCCTGTGTTGCCGATGTAGCTGAGCTGAGCCGCCTGGAGACAGGTGAAGACCGCAGCGGCATGTTCTTTGCCGCAAGGACCTTCGCGTTCAAGATGGGTCAGGCCCTCGCCATGGTGGTGTTCACATCCATCACGGTGTCGGGCACGCCGGGAAGCTATAGGGCTACCGCCGCAGTGGCCTTTGTCACCTGCGTTACGGGCGCATGTCTCTTCTTCCTGTACAATGAAAAAATGATACTTGCCAGGATCAGGGAACTGAAGGGCGAAGAAACACAATAACTGCAATTCATAAGTTAACCAGGGCTAAGTCTCCGCTATACTGCGGGGACTTTTTCTTGTATAATTAACTATGTATGGGCTTCAGCCCGTAACAAAGGGTAAGGGACAGACAAGGATAATAATCTGATGACATTTAAGATCAAAGCAGAAAAAACAATAAAGTGTACAATATGGCTGCTGCTCCGGACTTGTCAGATATGACGGCAATACATTTGAACGTCTGGATTCCACACACGGAGTCAACAGCATATCGAGCCTGTATGTGGATAATCAGGACAGGCTCTGGGTCGGCACAAATGACAACGGTGTTGCCTTGATGGAGAATGGTGAATTCCGCTTCTGGGACGAAAGTGACGGACTAGGTTCATCAAAGATAAACGATATCCAGGGCGATGGATCCGGCAATATTTATGTAGGCACAACAGCGGGCATGTCCATGTTCACTCCGGACCTCGAACTGCTCCATATGACGACAGATGACCTGATCGAAGGCGCGTACGTTGAAAACATGGTCTCGGGCAATGATGACCTGATCTACGGCACCACGCATGAAGGCAATGTATTCGTTATGCGTGACGGACATCTCGTAAACTATTATGAGAAAGACGAGACCATGCACCCTATAACCTGCGTCTATCCTGACATCGACAGGCCCGGATGGATATACTATGGCACTGAGGATGAGGGCGTCTTTCATGTCAGCCTCAAGAGCGGTTTCGATACTGCGGAGAAGATAGACATATCTCCGCTGGTAAGCGTCTACAACTTTGCCGAGATAGGCGATTACATATGGGTCTGCTCACGAAGCGGGGCGGGCGTTATAGGCGAGGACGGCTTCCACGCGCTGGATCATCTTCCTCTCAACAATTCCGTGGACCATGTGATGATGGACTACGAGGGCAATCTCTGGTTCACATCAACGCGCCAGGGAGTGATGAAACTCGTCAATAACCGTTTCACCGATGTATTTGATCGCTTCGGACTTGCCGAAGATGTCGTAAATACCACATGCATGCTTGATGGAAAGCTTTTCATGGGGACTGACACAGGACTCACCGTTACTGATGAAAAAGAGGTGCTTGAATCCCTGCCGCTTACGTCTGTAAGGGCTGCGGACGGAGGCCCCCTGAGTGAAGGGCAGCAGTCCGATGATCTTATCGGGATGCTTGACGGCATCCGCATCCGCTCCATCATAAAGGACAGCCATGACCGTCTGTGGATATCCACATGGAAA
Organism: uncultured Eubacteriales bacterium; assembly: GCA_902790885.1. The sequence continues at coordinate 13,121 of CADATR010000011.1, read as the reverse complement.
GCACTGGGGCTTCTGCGATACGACCATGGGGAGCTTACAGTGTTTGACGAATCAGACGGACTTGTGTCTGACCGCATACGCTGTGTTTATGAGATGCATGACGGCAGCATGCTGGCCGCGGTAACGGGCGGAGCCAATGTGATCAAAGGCGATAAAGTGACTGCCGCCTACAACAGGGCCAGCGGCATAGTCAACAGTGAGACTCTCAATGTATGCGAAGCGCCTAATGGTGACATACTTGTCGGCTGAAACGGTGACGGCATATATATCATAAACAGCGAAGGCATCCGCGATGTCGGAAAGGATGACGGACTGACTTCGGGTGTCGTAATGCGGATAAAATACGATGAGAACAACAAGGTGTTCTGGCTCGTTACGGGAAATTCACTTGCCTATATGGACGAGAACTACAGGGTCACCACGATAGACACTTTCCCTTATCCGGACAACCTTGATATCGTTTCAAACAGCAAAGGTGATATGTGGGTGCTCAGCAGTGACGGCATCTACATCATACCTGCCGAAAAGCTGCTGAAGAACAAAGCTTCAGATCCTGTCCACTACGGAGCTGCCAACGGGCTGCCATGCGCGGCAACCAGCAACTCCTACAACTATGTGACGGAGGACGGCGATCTTTACATCGCCGGCAGGACCGGTGTGACGAAGGTCAACATCGAGCAGTCCCTCGAGGATATCGATGACCTCAAGATGTCTGTCCCTTATGTCAGGGCGGACGGCAAGTACATTTATCCGGACGAAAAGGGAAGATTCCATATACCTGCAGGAACAAAAAAACTTGCAGTCCATGCTTATGTTTACAACTATTCGCTTACTGACCCGATGATATCCTATATGCTGAGCGGCTTCGAAAGAAAACCGACGACTGTCAGACGAAGCGAGATGGATCCTGTGACCTATACGAATCTGCGGGGAGGAACCTACAGGTTCGACATGCAGGTGCAGGACGCGATGGGACGGAAGTCCAAAGCCATAGAGACTACTATCATCAAGGCGAATGCCTTTTATGAGCAGGCGTGGTTCTATATGCTGGCAATGGGAGCCTTTGTTGTCGGTTCTATTGCTCTTCTGCAGCTCTATGTCAAAGGCAAAATGGAAAAGGTGGAAAAGCTGCACAAGGAGCGCTCCGAACGCGAAAGGGTAAGCAACGAGCTTCATATGGCGAGCCAGATACAGACGGGCGTGCTTCCGCATGACTTTCCTCCGTTCCCTGAACGGAAGGAATTTGAGCTGTTTGCCATGATGGAGCCGGCCAGGGAGGTAGGAGGAGACTTCTATGACTTCTTCCTGACAGATGATGACCATCTGTGCCTGGTAATGGCGGATGTAAGCGGAAAGGGAGTACCTGCGTCACTGTTCATGATGACCACGAAGGTGCTTCTGAAATCATATGCTACTGCGGCCAGCATCTCACCTGCTGAGGTGCTTGAGAAGGCAAATAATGAGATATGCGCAAACAATCAGATGGAGATGTTCATCACCGTCTGGATGGGCATACTTGAGCTTTCAAGCGGAAAGCTCACAGCAGTGAACGCCGGGCATGAATATCCGGTAATAGGCCATATAAACGGGTCCTATGAACTTGTAGAGGATACGCACGGATTCGTCGTAGGCGGCATGGAAGGCGTAAAATACAGGAATTACGAGCTGCAGCTCGAGCCGGGAGACAAGCTCTTTGTATACACCGACGGCATTCCTGAGGCGGCAAACACAGACGAGGAGCTGTTTGGAACAGACCGCATGCTTGAGGCGCTCAATGCGGACAGAGATGCTCCTGTCGAAGCTCTTCTGAGAAATGTCCGCAGGGCCGTAGCTGACTTTGCAGCCGGAGCGGTGCAGTTCGACGATATCACCATGATGGCTGTTGAATACAACGGAAAGGACGCCCTGTAACACCGGACGGCAGGGCAGAGCAGGCGCGGAAAAGCTATATGCGTATCGTAAGCGCGTTGAGACCAAAAAGATTCTGGTATCTGATGCTTTTCGCGATAGAAAAGACCATGCGTATGCCTATGTTGGACGAGGCATCGCCGCCTTCGGCGATGTGATTCCGCTCCTGAGGGTCGAAAGGCACGCAGTCGTCCTTGATTCGAATAATGACTTCATCATCTTTACAGACCACTCTGACATCGACGGAGTGGTCTTTTTTATCCTTGGTGAAACCATGATCGATAACATTTACAACCATCTCTTCCGAGGCGAGCCCCGCGTAATATGATCTGCGGGCATCTATGCCTTTGTCCGAGCAAAATTCCTGTATGTGCTGCGAGATGTCTACGGCTTCATCGATGCCCGTGACAGAGATCTCGGTGTACTCATCATCAGCGGCACCGAAGCTGTCAGGGATCACCATCAGCTCATCGATCGAGCGCGGGAAGTGTCTGTTGCATATTGCTGAATACAGAAGCACTATCAGTATGGATACTATCCCGTTCAGAACGTTCGCGATGTATACGCTGTTCATGCCGATAAACGGTATGAGAACGGCTGTGAAAATCGATACGCTTATAAGACCGTCAAACAGGGTGAGGATGTGTACGAAGCGCTGCTTATCAGCAGCCTGAGCGTAGCTGACATAGTGGCTGCACAGGATCGCAAGAGGCATGCACAGCGGCAGAATGCGGAAGCCCCATACGGTCATCATGAATACCGGATCTGAAGGATCGCTGTAGAAGATCTTCGTCAGCGGCTGAGCCATGAACATTACTGCAGCGCTGACTGCGCACATCATCGGTATGTAGCGCGTTATGGCGATCCGCATCACTTCTGTAAGCGATTTGCGGTCTTCTTCGCCTATCGCGACGCTCATGAGCATCCTTGAGACGGCCTGCATCCCGGTAGGAATGGCCCAGAAAAGAGCCAGTATGTAATTGGCTGTAGCGAATGCCGATATACCGGCAGCGCCTATGTTGGCCCCGAGCAGCCTGTTGACTATGAGACCTCGGAAGGTCTGGTAACCGTTTATCGTGGCACCCGGGAGACCTATCCTCAGAAGATCAGCACAGTCATGCAAATCGGGTTTTTTCAGGGTGAAACGCAGCTGTGACCTTCCCGAAATGAAGTACCAGGATTCGACTATGAGGTAAGCCCACATGCCTATCGATGATGCCAGCGCGAGGCCAAGGGCCTCCATGTGCATGGACGCTACAAAAAGATAGTTGAGCGCGAGATTCACTACTATGTAAACGGATACCGCAAGCTGGGTGATGCGGCCCTTGTTTTCGATGAAAAGGAATGACGCGAACTGGCTGCTGAGAATGAGCGGGAGTATGCCCGCGGCCTGCCCAAGAAGGTACTGGTTGAGAAGCGGACGGACGGCTGCGTCGTGCGTAAGAAAACCTGTCAGGTCAAACACTGAGATGATGACCACTGCGGCTGTGAAAAGCAGGCCTGAGACTGCCGATATAATAAGATCGAGAGAGTAGATCTCCTGAAGCTTATCACGGCTGTCGCGTCCGAGATATTCGCCGCAAAGTATGGACGCCCCGCCTGTCAGCATAAGGGCGACTGCGCCGAAGAGCATGTTGAGCGGTCCGTAAAGACCTACGGCGCTCATCGCTTCAGTGCCGACATAGTTGCTGGCAAAGTAGCTGGAAACTATCATGTTGACCGTGCCGACTGCCGCCAGTATGATCTGTACGGGAAGAAGGCTGAACATTAGCTTTCTTGTCATGAAAACTGCTCGCTTTCTTAAAAAACAGATGGTGTTTCACTGATAACTAATATATCATAATCAGGATGTGAATTGCATAGAGCAGAAACTGAAAGGAAGAGATATGCTTAAGGAAAAAGGATTTTACAAAGGGGTCAATCTCGGAGGGTGGATGTCGCAGTGCGATTACAGCGCTGAAAGACTCGATGGCTTCATCACTGAGAAGGACTTTGAAATAATAGCATCTTGGGGAGCAGACCATGTAAGGCTCCCTGTGGACTACAATGTTGCCGAGCTCATGGACGACGGCATCGCCAGGATCAGAAGGGCGGTGGACGCGGCAAAGAGAAACGGCCTGAATGTGATGCTCGATCTTCACAAGGCACCGGGGTATTCCTTTGACGCCGGAGAGCAGGAGTCTGGATTCTTTGAAAACAGGAAATATCAGGAAAGATTCCTGAAGCTGTGGGAGAAGCTGGCGAAGGAATTCGGCAAAGACCACGGGAATGTGGCTTTCGATCTTCTGAATGAGATAACCGATGCCTCGTACCTCCCGGAGTGGAAGAAGATAGCAACTGAGTGCGTGAGCCGTATCCGCGTGCATGCTCCCGAAACCGCGATAGTTATCGGAAGCTATGGTTACAACGATGTAAGGGCAGTCAAAGACCTTGACGCGCCGCAGGATGCTCTGGTGGCATACAGCTTCCACTGCTACGAACCGCATGATTTCACCCATCAGGGAGCGTACTGGGATCCGCTGCTCGACAGAGAGAAGAGGATAGCCTTCAGCGATTCCGGAACGACAGAAGAATTGTTTGAAAATCTGTTTGAGTCCGCTCTTGCCAAGGCAGCTGAGCATGGCGCCGACCTCTACTGCGGTGAATACGGCGTCATAGATGTTGTTTCACCGGAGGAAGCCCTGGAGTGGTATAAGGTGATAAACCGTGTGCTTGAAAGGCATGGGATATCGCGTGCAGCCTGGAGCTATAAGCAGATGGATTTCGGCATATCCGATGACAGGATGAGCAGTGTAAGAGATGAACTGACCGCATGCCTGTAAAAATATAATGTCCGGGAATAATAATTCCGCGGCCCTTCGTATGGCTGATTACGACGGACCGCGGAATTATTTATATGTTGGAAGTTATGAAGAAAAAGCTTTAGCTTATTTTTATGCGGACTTCTATGTCCGAAGGCTTGTCCGGCACAGCTATAAGGCTGCCGGATGGCTTGCCGTTTACAGTTACCTCGGAGGTTCCTTTGATGCCGCCGGCAGCGTTTTCCACGCTGATGTGATAGGTGGATCCGCGGAACCTGCGCACGCATGTGAACGAGTCAATGCCTGCAGGGAGGCAAGGGTCGACACGGAGGCCATCGAGTTCAGGCCTGATGCCGAGTATGTACTGGCTGACAGCGACGAATGACCATGCTGCCGTGCCGGTGAGCCAGCTGTTTTTGCCTTCGCCGTGTGTCGCGGCGTCTCTGCCGGCGATCATCTGGCAATAGGCGTATGGCTCTGTGCGGTGTATATCGCTTATATCCTCAAGGAATACCGGGTTGGTCTTGCGGTAAACGTCATAAGCGCGGTCACCGTGTCCAAGCATCGCTTCTGAAACCACTATCCATGGATTGCAGTGGCAGAATATGCCGGCGTTCTCCTTGTAGCCCGGCGGATACGATGAGATCTCGCCAAGCTCGAGGTGGTATTCTGTATAAGCAGGCTGCAGCACCATGATGCCGTACTCTGTCTCGAGGTATTTTTCAACGCTCTTAAGAGCTGTCTCGGCTTCGCCGGTCTCTGTGCCTATGCCCGCCATGATGCACATGCCCTGAGGCTCTATGAAGATGCAGCCTTCCTTGCAGTCTTTGCTTCCTATAGGCGCCCCGAAGGCGTCATAGGCGCGTCTGAACCATTCTCCGTCCCAGCCTGCGTCAAGCACAGCGGCGCGCATCGCGTCTACCTTGCTGATTACATCAGCAGCTTCGGCATCATGGCCTGTATGCTTCAGAAGATCGGCAAATTCGATACCGTATTTGACATACATGCCGGCTATGAATACGCTCTCTGTCACTGGGCCTTCGCTCGGGCCGGTGATCTGGAAGCTTTCGCCCGGATGCTCCGAGAAGCAGTTGAGGTTGAGGCAGTCATTCCAGTCTGCGCGCCCGATGAGCGGCAGGGAATGAGGTCCGAGATGTGTTGTGGTATATCCGAAGCTCTGCCTGAGATGATCGAGGAGAGATTCGGTGTTGTTTTCATCGCTGTCATAAGTGCACTGCTCATCGAGAATGCCGAAGTCGCCGGTCTCCTTTATGTAAGCGGAGACGCAGGCTATGAGCCAGAGCGGATCGTCATTGAAGCCGCTTCCGACGGCCATGTTGCCGCGCTTTGTCAGCGGCTGATACTGATGATAGGTGCTTCCGTCAGGGAACTGAGTGTTTGCTATGTCGATTATCCTCTCACGGGCTCTCTCAGGTATCAGATGAACGAATCCGAGAAGATCCTGGCACGAATCGCGGAATCCCATGCCGCGTCCGAGGCCGCTCTCATAGTAGCTGGCAGATCTGCTCATGTTGAACGTCACCATGCACTGATACTGATTCCAGATGTTTACGGCTCTGTCGAGCTTTTCATTTCCTGAATCGACCTTGTAGCCCGAGAGGAGTTCCTTCCAGTAATCGCCGAGCTCGCTGAATGCCTTGTCGAACTGCTCATCTGTGCTGAACAGTGAGATGAGCCTGTCAGCAGGCTTCTTATTGATGACTCCCGGCGCGGAGAACTTCTCAGCAAATGGATTCTCGCAGTATCCGAGAATGAAGATGCAAGAATACTTCTGACCCGGAGCAAGAGTGAACCTGAGATGATGGCTGCCTACAGGGGCCCATCCGTGGGCCACGCTGTTATAGCTGGTGCCGGCCTCAACAGCGCGCGGTCTGTCCGCTCCGTTATAGATGCCGACGAATTCATCACGGCTTGTATCAAATCCGCAGATGTCCTTGTTGACATGGAAAACTGCGTAGTGATTTCTGCGTTCGCGGTATTCTGTCTTGTGATAGATACTGCTTCCTTCAACCTCTACCTCTCCGATGGAGAAGTTTCTCTGAAAATTGGAGGCATCGTCCTGAGCGTCCCACAGGCAGAATTCCACATAGCTGTAAAGATCTATTTCTTTTGCTGCAGGGGAGCTGTTTGTGACGGTGAGTCTCGTAAGCTCGCAGTTTTCATGAAGCGGTACAAATACCTCCTGAACAGCATCCAGGCCGTTCTTTGAACTTTCAATGACCGTATAGCCAAGCCCGTGCCTGCATTTATAGGAGTCGAGCTCTGCCTTCACAGGCTGCCATCCCGGATTCCATATGCAGCTGCCATCCTTTATATAATAGTAGTGACCGCCGCAGTCCAGCGGGCTGTTGTTATAGCGATAGCGGGTGAGTCTCATCAGCTTGGCGTCCTTATAGAAGCAATAGCCTCCGGACGTATTTGAGATCAGCCTGAAGAACTCCTGCGATCCGAGATAGTTTATCCACGGAAGGGGAGTCTCGGGAGTCGTTATAACATATTCATTGTTGACATCGTCGAAATATCCGAATTTCATTTAGCGCCCCCTCTGTAGCGAATACGTTTTCGTAGATTTGACAATATTATATTGGGAAAACACGCTGTTTGTAAAGTAAAAAATAAAAATAATATGAAAAAACGTTGAAAACTGGGCGAAATGGGGCGGTTCCCAAAAATCGGGCACAAAAATTCAAAAATCCTATTGACGAAAACGATTTAGTATTTTAAAATGAACCTACGAAAACGGTTTCGCACGTATTCGCTGAAATGCGGCAGAAAGGAGGTATCTGAAATGACAACTATAAAAGATATCTCCAGGGAATGCGGCGTTTCCCCGGCTACTGTTTCAAAGGCTCTCAATGGCTATTCAGAGATCAGCCCTGAGACAGTTGAGCTGGTCAAGCGAACGGCACGTAAGCTCAATTACATGCCGAATGCTGCGGCCAGACTGCTCAAGACAAACAAATCCAACAACATCGGAGTCCTGTTTGTCGACGACACCATGAGCGGTCTGACACACGAGTTTTTCTCACTTGTCCTTAACAGCGTCAAGGAGGAGGCCGAAGCCAACGGGTATGACATCACCTTTATCAGCAATAATATAGGTAAACAAAAGATGTCATTCATGCAGCACTGCAAGTACAGGAACTGCGACGGAGTCGTGATAGCCAGCGTTGACTTCCAGAACCCGGAAGTGCTCGAGCTTGTCAGAAGCGAATTCCCGGTGGTAACCATCGACTATTCATTCGACAATCTGAGCTCGGTAGTATCAGACAATCAGGAGGGAGCTTACAGACTCGCTTCCTATCTGGCTGAACAGGGTCACAAAAGGATCGCTTTTATCCACGGCGAGCGCACACTTGTAACGCAGAAGCGTATCAGGGGATTCAACCGTGCCATGGAAGAATACGGCATCAAGACTCCGCCTGAATACCTGACAGAGGCCAGATACCACGATGCTGATTCGGTCAGGAAGGCAACAGCGGCACTGCTCGATCTGGAACAGCCGCCTACGGCGATAATGTTCCCGGACGATTTCTCCTTTATAGGAGGGCAGACCGAGATCCTCGAGCGGGGGCTCAGCATACCGGATGACATAAGTGTATGCGGATATGACGGGATCAACCTTTCGAGGATACTCAACCCGCAGCTGACTACCTGGTATCAGCATGCTGACAGGATAGGTAAAGAGTCGGTACGCAAGCTTGTGGAATCGATAGAAGGCACGAGTGTAGCCGAACAGATCATGGTGTCGGGGGAGTTTCTTAGCGGAAACAGTGTTAAAAAGTGGGAAGAATAGCATACCCACAGCTAGTATTTAAGGAGGATTAAAATGAAGAAGGGATTCAAAGCATTCCTGAGTGTCGCTCTTGCAGCAGCCATGATGTTTGGTCTGGCAGCATGCGGCGGCGGTGGCGGCGATGAAGCAGAACCTGCTGCAGAAGCCGGCAAGGTACTCAACATCTGGTGCTGGAACGACGAATTCCAGACACGCTTCAATGACTACTACCCAGAGGTTGCTGAGGTAGCAGAAGACGGATCCACAACTACTCTGAAAGACGGAACAGTAGTTAACTGGATCATCGAGCCAAACGAAGGAAACAACTATCAGACCAAGCTCGACGAGGCTCTCCTCGCACAGGAAAGCGCAGATGCAGACAGCAAGGTTGACATGTTCCTGGTTGAGGCTGACTATGCAAGAAAGTACACAAACTCCGATGCAACAATGAACGTTGCAGATCTTCCGGGAGTTATCGATGCAACAGCTGATCAGTATGATTACACAAAGGAAGTAGTTTCCGATGCTGACGGCAACGTAAAGGGTGTTTCCTGGCAGGCTTGCCCGGGACTGATCGCTTACAGACGTTCCATCGCTAAGGAAGTTCTCGGATCTGATGATCCTGAAACTGTTCAGGCAGCTCTCGCTGACTGGGACAAGTTCGCAGAGACAGCTCAGAAGATGAAGGATGCCGGATACTTCATGCTCTCAGGATATGATGACACATTCAGACCTTTCTACAACAATGACGCAGCTCCGTTCGTTGAAGATGGAAAGACACTGAACATCGACAAGAACATCATGGACTGGGTAGCAATGACAAAGGACTACACAGACAAGGGATTCAACAACAAGACATCACTCTGGAGTGCTGAGTGGGCAGCTGACCAGGGCAAGGATGCTAAGGTATTCTGCATCCCAGCATGCACATGGGAAATCGACTTCACTCTGACAGGCAATGCTGATCCGGATGGAACAAAGGATCCTGAGAAGAGCGCTTGGGGCGACTACGCAGTATGTGTTGGACCTGTTAACTGGTGCTGGGGCGGTACATGGATCACAGCAGCTACTGGAACAGACAATGCTGACCTGATCGCTGACATCATGATTAAGATGACAACAGATAAGGACATCCTGAACAAGATCGCTACAGAAAAGGGTGACTTCGTTAACAGCAAGAGCGTTATCGCTGACCTCGCTGCTAACTATGAAGGTAACTCCTTCCTCGGTGGACAGAACCACTATGCACTGCTCTCCGACGCTGCAGAAGGCCTGAGCCTGAAGATCGCTTCGCCTTATGACCAGGGCGTCATCGAGAAGATGCAGAGCGCTATGAAGGATTACTTTGACGGCAATGCTGACCTAGATAAGGCTAAAGCAAACTTCGAGACAGCTATCAAGGAAATCTATCCAGAAATCGAAACAGTTAACTGGCCTGAATAATATATCAGCCATGCTGAAAGTGGGGTGGCCGGAAGGTCACCCCACTTATTTTAAAAACGGATCCCCCGATCAAGGAGGTCGAATATGCCTAAGAAAGACAAACCTAAAATTAAAGAAGTGAGCTATGCAAAATGGGGGTATATATTCATAGCACCGTTCTTCATAGTCTTCACTGTTTTCCAGCTCATACCGCTGGCACAGACAATATACTACAGTTTCTTTGAGTACTATCGTTCGGGTCTGACCATTATAGGGCCTACACCCGTTGGCTTTGACAATTACAAGGCGCTTTTCGGAAGCGACTTTCTCAAATATGCCGGCAACACGGTGATCCTGTGGCTGGCGGGATTCATTCCACAGATAATCGTTTCGCTTCTGCTCGCAGCCTGGTTCACTGACGTGAGGCTGAGGATCAAAGGCAAACAATTCTTTAAGGTCGTTATCTACATGCCTAACCTGATCATGGCATCGGCTTTCGCAATGCTGTTCTTCGCTCTTTTCTCGGAGAACGGACCTGTAAATGCGTCGCTGGTATCTATGGGGATCCTGAAAACGCCTTTCAGATTCCTTGCATCTGTTACCGGAACGCGCGGGCTGGTGGCACTTATGAACTTCCTGATGTGGTTCGGCAACACAACGATACTTCTCATGGCAGCTGTAATGGGTATCAGCCCTTCGCTGTTCGAGGCTGCAGAGCTCGATGGCTGCTCACCAAGGCAGACCTTCTTCAGGGTAACGCTGCCGATGATAAGACCTATCCTGGTGTATGTTCTGATAACATCCATGATCGGCGGACTGCAGATGTTCGATGTACCGCAGATCCTCACCAACGGAAAAGGATCGCCGGACCGCAGCGTAACAACACTGATCATGTTCCTGAACAATCACCTGTACAGTAAGAACTACGGAATGGCAGGCGCTATATCAGTGATCCTGTTCATCATATGCGCGGTTCTCTGCCTCCTCGTTTACTTCAATCTGAATCCTATGGAAAACGAAAAGAAGGTCAGAAAGAGAGACAGATTCAAACCGAGAAAGGAGGCCGTCAATGGATAAGAAGCCTTCACATGCAAGAACGGTCATAGCGTATATCGTACTGATAATTCTCACTATACTGTGTCTGTTCTTCTTCTACATACTCATTATCAACTGCACAAGGAGCCATCAGCAGATACAGGCAGGGTTCTCATTCCTTCCGGGAAGCTCATTTGCAAAGAACTTCAACAACGTTATCCATGATGCAAAGCTCCCGGTACTGTCAGGAATCAAAAACAGCCTTATAGTATCTGCAGGATGCGCAGTGCTGGCAACATACTTTTCAGCTCTCACAGCTTACGGACTGTATGCGTATAACTTCAAGCTCAAAAAGCCGGCATTCATTTTCATCATGCTGATCCTGGTAATGCCGACGCAGGTATCCGCGATGGGATTCATAAATGTCATCACGAAAATGGGGATGATAAACACTCTTTATCCGCTGATACTGCCTTCGGTGGCTGCGCCTGCTGTATTCTACTTCATGTACAGCTACATGCAGTCCAGCCTGCCTCTGGAACTGGTAGAAGCTGCAAGAATCGACGGAAGCAATGAGTTCCATACATTCAACAGGGTAGTGCTTCCTATCATGAAACCGGCGCTTGCCGTACAGGCAATATTTGCCTTCGTTCAGAACTGGAACAACTACTTCATTCCTGCACTTGTCATTCAGGAGAACAACAAAAGGACGCTTCCTATCCTGATAGCGATGCTCAGAAGTGCGGACTTCCTGAAGTTCGACATGGGTAAGGTATACATGCTCATAACGATAGCGATAGTTCCTATCATCATAGTTTACATAGCGCTGTCCAAGTACATCGTTGCAGGCGTAGCGCTCGGCGGAGTCAAGGAATAGCAGAAGGAGAATAAAGACATGGCAGGTATTACATTTAAAGATGTTGTAAAGACATATGACAACGGAGTCACCGTTGTTCCTGATCTGAACCTTGAGATCAAGGATAAGGAGTTCGTGGTACTGGTCGGTCCTTCCGGATGCGGAAAGTCAACGACTCTGAGAATGATCGCCGGACTCGAATCCATATCTGACGGCGAACTCTACATCGGCGACAAGCTCATGAACGCTGTAGCGCCTAAGAACAGAAACATCGCGATGGTGTTCCAGAACTATGCTCTGTATCCGCACCTGAGCGTTTACAAGAACATGACATTCGCCCTTGAGCTCGCCAAGATGCCAAAGGACGAAATGGACAGAAGAGTCAAATGGGCAGCTGAGATACTCGGACTTGAGCCTTATCTCGACAGAAAGCCTAAGGCGCTGTCAGGCGGCCAGAGACAGAGAGTAGCGCTCGGAAGAGCCATGGTGCGTGATCCTGAAGTATTCCTTCTGGACGAGCCGCTTTCAAACCTTGACGCCAAGCTCAGGACTGAGATGAGATCTCAGATCAGCAAGCTTCACAAGAGACTCGGAACGACCTTCGTCTACGTAACACATGATCAGACAGAGGCCATGACAATGGGCGACCGCATCTGCGTAATGAAGGACGGTATCGTGCAGCAGTTCGATACGCCGCAGAAGCTCTACGATGATCCGTGCAACCTCTTCGTAGCCGGATTCATAGGCTCGCCGCAGATGAACTTCATAGACGCGCAGGTAAAGAAGTCTGCCGGCGGATATGATCTCTGCTTCGGTGATGCGAAGATCACCGTAGACAAGCCTGAACTTGCCGCATATGACGGAAAGACTGTTGTTCTCGGAATCAGACCTGAGGATCTTCATGCGGAGCCTTCATTCGCCGGAAAGGACAACATGATCAATGCCTACATCGATCTGGACGAGATGATGGGTTCAGAGTCCTATCTCTACCTTGAATACGCAGGCCAGAAGCTGATCGCCAGGGTCCCTGCAAGGTACGCCAAGAGGGCAGAGGAGAACATCGAGCTCGCTATCGATATCGAGAAGATCCATCTCTTCGACAAGGAAACAGAGCTTGCTCTCTAAAACAAATCACATATTGAGTTTACGGCCGGAGCCAGTCTCCGGCCGTTCTTTATATGTTGCCAGCGTGAGAGACTGAATGTTGAACGCTCCCTCCACTTAGTCTGGCGACTTGAAGTGGGGGATTCCTGCTTCATCGAGAACTGCGCTCGCTCCTTGGAGCTAACGTCTCACATTCTCT
>CADATR010000010.1 GCA_902790885.1 uncultured Eubacteriales bacterium | reverse complement strand
ACCTCATGGATGTCGAACATGCTGTAAGTCTCAACATAAGGCTCTCTCGACTGCACCTGGATGGTCACCATCTTTCCGGTGTTTCCTTCAAAGGCTGCTTTCGCGGCAAGGAAACCGACGTTGTAAGCCTCATCGGAGTCGCTTCTCGAAGCGAGGTGCGCCGCGCATCTCTGAAGCGATGAGAACTCGATGTAACGGGACTTGAGTCCTGTCTGCTGTGTTACGAGGCTTGCGAGATATGCCGCTGTACCGGCGAGCTGCTTGTGTCCGAAAGCGTCTACGTGATCATTAACTGTTCCGAGTTCGCATACGAACTTGCCGTCCGCTGTCTTGAGTCCTTCGGAAACTGCGATAACGATCGACTTCTTTGTCTTAGCGAGCTCCTTGACTCTCTTGATGAAGTCCTTGATATCGAATGTGACTTCCGGCAGGTAGATAAGATCAGGGCCTGAGCAGTCAATGTCCTTCGAGAGAGCAGCAGCTGCTGTGAGCCATCCGGCGTGGCGTCCCATGATCTCAACGATGCAGATGGTCGGCTTGGATAGGCCGTAGCTCTCGTTGTCTCTTATGATCTCCTTCATCGATGTAGCGATGTACTTCGCGGCCGAACCGTAGCCAGGGCAGTGGTCTGTCATAGGAAGGTCGTTATCGATGGTCTTAGGGATACCCATGAATTTCTGCTTCTTCTGATGAGCGATTCCGTAATCAGCAAGCTGCTTGATGGTATCCATCGAGTCGTTTCCGCCGTTGTACAGGAAGAATTCGATGTTCTTTTTGTCGAGTATGTCGAAGATCTTTTCATAGATATCCTCGTTGCCCTCTATTGGAGGCAGCTTGTAACGGCATGTTCCGAGGAACGATGACGGTGTTCTCTTGAGGAGCGAAAGATCCTGACCGCTTGTGATATAGTCTTCGATATCTACGATATCCTCATTCAGAAGACCTTCGATGCCGTAATGCATTCCGTAGATCCTTCTGATTCCTGCCTTCCAGCTGGCCTTGATAACTCCTGCGAGGCTGGAATTGATGACGGCGGTCGGTCCGCCGGACTGTCCGATAATGAGATTCCCTTTCATATCTTTTCCCTTCTTCTTTGGTCTCTGCACCGCCCTGTCCTGAGCGGTTACCGACTCTCACTTGCTTGATATTTCAATATGTTTATTAGTTTGTTAAACAAAAATCATTGCAATTATAATCTCATACCCTTTGTCAGTCAATGCCGCACACCTTATATTTTTTATTTTATTTTGTCGGGCGTCACAAAATGCGCATCATTTCTTTGTCATATACGGCAAAGAAGGCCCGCACCCCTTTATTCGCGTCACGGACCGGCTCTTTTTGAAGCTTTGCGTGAATTGTTCACTGCATATGTGTTAGAATACATGAGGTAAATTTCAATCACGGCAAAGGAAACACAAAACACTATGGATTATAAGGAATTAAGCGAACTCATATATCCTTCGCTCCCTCACACACCGGAGGAATACGAGGATATGTATCCGCAGAGAGATCTTCCGGCCGGAGCGATGGTGACCAGGCTCGGACCGAGCCCTACAGGATTCATCCATCTGGGCAATCTTTACGGAGCCTTTGTGGACGAAAGACTGGCGCACCAGAGCGGCGGCAGGTTTTTCCTCAGGATCGAGGATACCGACGACAAGCGCTTTGTTGAAAACGCTGTAGAGACCATCATCGGCTCACTCGACTTTTTCGGCATCCGCTTTGACGAAGGCGTTACCGAAAACGGCGACATCGGCGACTACGGAGACTACACCCAGAGCCACAGAGGAGAGATATACAGGACATTCGCCAAAAAACTCCTGGCACAGGGGCTCGCCTATCCGTGCTTCCTCAGCGAAGACGAGATAAGCGCGATCCGCGAGCAGCAGGAGTCAGAAAAGCTGGCCCCTGGAATCTATGCAGGCTGGTCAAAATACAGAGACTGGGACAAGGACGAAGCAGTTGAAGCTGAAGTCGTTTCGAGGATAAAGGCCGGCGAGCCTTTCGTCATCAGACTTAAATCAAATGGCGTGCCTAACGCCTCAGCAGAAGAGACCGCGAGGCACACGGTAAGCGACGCCATCCGCGGCGAGCTTTCGGTGCCAGACAACTTCCTTGATGTAGTCATCATAAAGCAGACCGGCATCCCGACATACCATTTTGCGCATGTCGTTGACGACCATCTGATGCGCACCACCCACGTGGTCCGCGGCGAAGAATGGCTGCCTTCACTTCCTATCCACGTAGAGCTCTTTGAGGATCTCGGATGGGAGCTTCCGGTCTATTGTCACACGGCGCAGCTGATGAAGATAGGCGAAGACGGAAACAAGCGCAAGCTTTCAAAGCGCAAGGATCCTGAGCTCTCGCTCGACTTCTACCGCAAGGAGGGCTACCACCCGGCAGCAGTCAGGGAATATCTGCTCACCATACTCAACTCGAATTACGAGGAGTGGCGCATCGAGAATCCTGATGCTCCTGCTGACAGCTTTAAATTCACTACAGAGAAGATGTCGAGCAGCGGAGCTCTCTTCGACCTCGACAAGCTTAACGATGTAAGCAAGAATACCCTGCTTCACATCGACGCACGCGAGCTTGCTTTATGGCTGAAGTCATGGTCTGATGAATTCGCGCCCGAGTACGGCTTCATGTTCAAAGACATCGATCATCTCGCTGAGATACTCGACCTCGGAAGGTACGACGCGCGTCCGAGAGCGGATCTCGTCTACGCTAAGCAGATAATGGAATTCATCGATTACTTCTTTGACGAGTCCTTCAGCAGAAAGGATGAGTATCCGGCTGAAGCGGCTGAGGATGCCGAAGCCATCCTTAAGGCTTATCTCGACAGCTATGATCATTCCGATGACAACGAGCAGTGGTTCGGCAAAATAAGGGAGATCGCCGTTTCACTCGGCTACGCGGCAAAGCCGAAGGATTTCAAAAAACATCCTGAAGAATACAAAGGGCATGTGGGACATGTGAGCACAGTGATAAGAATAGCGCTTATGGGACGCGCGCAGTCCCCTGACGTCTGGGCTATCCAGCAGATCATGGGTGAAGAGATGGTGCGCGCACGCCTCAACGCGGCATTACAGTAAAAGGAGGATCACATGGAACCTATTTTAGTCATCATGGCTGCGGGAATGGGCAGCAGATATGGCGGAAACAAGCAGCTCGACCGCATCACAGATCAGGGCGACATCATAATGGATTTCAGTCTTTATGATGCCTATCAGGCGGGATTCCGCAGGGTATGCTTCATCATAAAGCACGATTTTGAAGATGTCTTCAAAGAGCACATCGAAAACGGCGCAGCCAAAAAGTATGAAGTGCACTACGCGTTCCAGGAAGGCAGCGATCTTCCTGAGGGCTTCAGCCTCCCTGAAGGCCGCACAAAGCCATGGGGCACCGGCCAGGCAGTTCTCTCGGCACGCGATATCATCGACGCTCCGTTTGCCGTCATAAACGCTGACGACTATTACGGCAGAGAGGGCTTTGAAAAGATATATGAATTCCTGACAACAAAGGCAGACGCTTCCCACAACTGCATGGTGGGATTCGAAGTCGAAAAGACACTGTCCGAGAACGGCACGGTATCGCGCGGCATCTGCAAGGCTAAGGACGGATATCTCACAGACATAGTTGAGCACCTCAAGATCGGCAAGGAAGCCGACGGCACCATAACCGATACTCTTCCGGACGGCAGCAAGGAGATCATCCCTTCCGACGCTCCTGTTTCCATGAATCTCTGGGGATTCGGGCTCGAGTACATGAAGGTCCTTGAGGAGGGCTTCAGAAAGGCTCTCGTCCGCATCATGGAAGAAAACCCTATGAAAGGCGAGTACTACATCCAGACTCCCATCAACGATCAGATAGCCGACGGATCCGCCACATATGAAGTACTCACATCTTCAGACAAGTGGTTCGGAGTCACATACAAAGAGGACAAGCCTGATGTAGTTGCGAAGTTCGCGGCTCTGAAAGCAGACGGCACCTACCCTCTCAACCTGTGGGACTGATCACCGGGAGATCCTGAAACACGATAAAGAGCATTACAAAAAGCAGCCGGAGAGTCGGCTGCTTTTTTGATGCTTTTAACGCGTTTGGTACGCTATTTTCTGTAACATATCGCCCTTTTGATCTGCTCCGCAGTATCACCGCCGGCCAGCATGCTGACCAGCTCAAAGGCGAAGTCAAAGGTGGCACCAAGGCCCTGACCCGTGATGATGTTGCCGTCGACAGCAACGCTCTCCCCTGTCAGCACCGCACCCTGCATCTGGCTCTCAAAATCCGGATGGCAGGTCGCCTTTCTGCCTTCAAGGAGTCCAAGCGCAGCCAGGAGCGACGGCGCGGCACAGATCGCTGCCAGATATTTGCCAGCGGCGAATTCCCTGCATTTTTCGACGACCAGCGGATTCGCTCCGAGGTTTTCGGTGCCCAGGCGTCCGCCCGGCAGCACAATAAGATCTGCTGCATCGTAATCGACATCCGATGCCATGGCGTCCGCCATCACTTTGATATGTCTCGATGAATCTATCTGCAGACCGCTCATCGCGGAAGCCATCACTGTGTCCACACCAGCCCTGCGGAGAATGTCCACTACAATGAGACCCTCACACTCCTCGAAGCCGTCTGCCAGAAATACTATCGCTTTCATACTATTTTTCCTCATTCCGCCGCGGCCGCAGGCCGCTCTGAGACCTGAACTCTCTACAGCGCGATCTTTCCGTCCGCGAACATTAGCGCTGCCGTGAAAAGATCCCAGCCGTCATAAGGAAGCTTGAACGGAAGATGCATGGTAAGATTTCCTATTACAGGAAGTCCGTTTTTGTTAAGATACGCAACTGTGCCGGCAACTCCGCCTACGATTGCTGTGCAAGCCAATAGTTTTTTCATATCAGTGCCTCCTTCGGTTTTTATTTACCTGTTGTGTAGTTATCAAAGTAGCCCTGGATGTATACGACCGGTGTGCCCTTATCGCCGGAGCCCGATGTGAGGTCGCAAAGTGATCCGATAAGATCTGTAAGTCTTCTCGGTGTAGTACCCTCGGATACCATGTTGCCTACAAGGCTCTCCTGCGGCTTGTCAGCGATCGCCTTGGAGATAGCTTCTCTGAGCTCCTCGCCTGTCAGGTTCGCGAAGTCATTGTCTGCGAGGTACTTGAGCTTCAGCTCGTTAGGTGTGCCCTCGAGTCCCGGTGTATAGAACGGGGAAACAACAGGGTCAGCGAGCTCCCAGATCTTTCCGACAGGATCCTTGAAAGCTCCGTCTCCGTAGATCATTACTTCGACGCACTTTCCGGTCTTCTCAAGCATCTTAGCCTGGATGTCATCAACGATATGCTGAGCATCTCTCGGGAAGAGCTTGACTGTGTTCTCTGTAGCCTTGTTTGATCCGAGCAGTCCGTAGTCAGCGTTATATCCGCTGCCGTTTACAGGAGCATCAAGGATGTCATCCATTCCGTATACATTGGCGCCTTTTGCCTTGAGTATCCTCTTTGTGCGGGCACGTGTGTGGATATCGCAGTTGATGACGTTTTCTGTGTAATTGAGGATCTCCTCTGCGTGGTTTGCGAAGATTATCTCAGCCTCAGCTCCTGCGTCCCTGATAAGATCGCCGTAATACGAAACGTAGTCAACGCCTGTAAACTGGTGCTTGTTCTCTCCGAAGAGCTCTCTGTACTTCTCCAGAGTAAGAACATCGCTGTAAGGATTGATCCCTGCCTCATCTATCTGATCCATGGTGAGAAGCGCATTGCCTACCTCGTCAGAAGGATAGCTGAGCATGAGCACGACTTTTTCTGCTCCCATTGCGATCCCTCTCAGGCATATAGCGAATCTGTTTCTTGAAAGGATCGGCCAGATGACTCCGACTGTCTTTCCGCCGAGCTTTGCTCTGACGTCAGCTGCTATATCTTCGACGCCTGCGTAGTTTCCCTGGCATCTTGCAACTACCGACTCCGTGATGCAGACTACGTCTCTGTCTCTCACATCAAATCCGTCATCAGAAGCAGCAGCTTCGAGCACGCTGTCTACTACCATCTGCGCCAGGTCATCTCCCTCGCGGAAAATAGGGCATCTAATGCCGCGGGATACAGTTCCAACTTTTCTTTCTGTACTCATGATTCCTTCCCTTCTCACCCTTAAGGTTTTGATTTAACATACGACCTTATGATTTTATCACCAGAAATTGTCTACTTCAATAATACAGCCGTCCTTTTTGGACGGCCGTATCATACTTTTATTATATCTCTATTATTTTCATTGTGTTGGTCTGCGATCTCTGATAGCTGTGTCTGCCTCTTACGACACCTGCTATGAACACCATGACGTCTCCTCTTGCAGACAGTCCGTTCTCTTTCATGATATCAAGGCAGTCCTCCATCAGCTCGTCTGTGGAATGCGCTCTTTCGGACAGCATAGGCTTTACACCCCAGAGGAGGTTCATCTGCCTTACGACCATAGGCTCCGGTGAAAATGCATAGATATCGGAGTCCGGTCTGCACTTGGATACCTGCACTACGGTCGATCCCGATGAAGTAGGCGCCAGGATGGCTCTTGCCTTGAGCTCCTTTGCGGCAGTCACGGCTGCCATGCATGTGGTGCTCGAGATAGAGGCCTTGTCCGAATCCTGAAGCACATGGTGATTCACTGCAAACTGCTCCGTATATTCAGTTATGGAAACCATCATTTTGAGAGCCTCGACCGGATACTCTCCGCTTGCGGTCTCTCCTGAAAGCATTACCGCATCGGATCCGTCATAAACGGCATTGGCAACGTCTGTTACTTCCGCTCTTGTAGGGCGAGGGTTGCGCATCATGGAATCGAGCATCTGTGTCGCGGTAATGACGATCTTGCCTTTCTCATTGCATCTGGCGATCATCTCACGCTGGAGCTGCGGGATCATCCGAGCTTCCACCTCGACTCCGAGGTCTCCTCTTGCAACCATTACACCGTCCGCTGCATCTATGATCTCTTCAAGATTATCGATGCCTTCGCCGGATTCTATCTTGGCTATGATCTTTATGCGCGAGCCGTATTCCTCAGCAAGTTTACGTATCTTGTTTATTGTGCCTGCATTTCTGACAAAAGAGGCTGCAATAAAATCGTACTCGTTTTCAAGTCCGAATCTGATGTCTTCATAATCCTTTTCAGTAAGATCAGGCAGGCCTACCTTGATGCCCGGCAGGTTCACGCCCTTTCTTTCCGAAAGGGTACCGCCGTTGATTATGCGGCACTTGAGTTCTCCGCCCTCGACAGACTCCACTCTGAGTTCGATGGCTCCGTCATCGATCAGCACTGTATCTCCGGCAGAAAGATCTGCAGCCATGTCCTTATATGTGACATAGATGTGCTCAGCACTGCCCTCTGCAGCAGGATCCTCAGCGTATGAAATGATCACATCTTTTCCTTTTACGAGCTTGACGCTTTTGTGATCTTCGAGCAGTCCGGTACGTATCTCCGGACCTTTGGTGTCAAGAAGCATGGCGATAGGTCTGCCGGCTTCCTTTGCGGCTTTTCTGACTCTTGTCAGCATCTCGAGATGGCTCTCGTGAGTTCCGTGCGAAAAATTGAATCTGGCAACATCCATCTCCTTCGCAAGCTCCGCGAGGATCTTTTCATCGGATTCCCTCGGGCCCATGGTGCATACGATCTTAGTCTTTCTCATATCAAATTCCTCTTTTGTTTTCACAAGCCGGCTTATTCAAAATGATTATACCATACGAAAAGACCGATGCATCCATGGATAGGTCACCATTTCTGCATCGGTTCTGTCTTTTTTATTGTCTTTTATCGTTTTTCAACGATATCCCCGCCATTTTTGCAGATGCTGTTTTCAGGGATCACGCCTCTTACGCATGATGTCGGATAAACATTTGAATTGCGTCCGATGACAGTCCCCGGATTGAGGACGGCGTTGCAGCCTACTTCAACGTGGTCGCCGAGCATTGCGCCGAACTTCTTGATGCCGGTCTCGATCTGCTCTGTTCCGTTGTGCACCACTACAAGCTGTTTGTCAGCTTTTACGTTTGAAGTTATGGAGCCTGCGCCCATGTGGCTGTAGTGCCCGAGAATAGAGTCCCCGACATAGTTGTAGTGAGGAGTCTGAACATTATCGAACAGGATGACGTTCTTCAGTTCAACTGAATTTCCCACCACGCACTTGTTTCCGACAAGAGCGGATCCTCTTATGAACGCGCAGTGTCTGACTTCAGTCTCAGGTCCGATTATGCAAGGCGCGCCAAGATAAGCGCTCGGGAACACCTTCGCAGTCTTGTGCACCCATACGTTCTCGCTGACCTCTTCGTACTCTTCAGGATCGAGAGTCGGTCCGAGCTCCAGAATGAAGTCCTTGATGCCCTTCAGAGCTTCCCACGGATATGTGAACTGCGAAAGGTAATCCTTCGCAAGCGTATGGTCGAGATCGTAAAGATCATTTATTGTATACATAGTGATTTGAACCCTTTCTCTTATCAGTCTACAAGGTGTCCTTTCGCGCGGATCACGTCGATGATCTGGTTGACGTACTTCTCGCACTCTTCTTCGGACGGTGCCTCAGCCATTACTCTGACTACAGGCTCGGTACCCGACTCACGAAGCAGTGTGCGGCCCTTGTCGCCGAGTGCCTTCTTGGCAGCTGCATCTGCTGCGAGCACGTCAGGATCGCTCATGCATTCTTCCTTGCTCTTAACTCTTACGTTCTTGAGCACCTGAGGATAGAACACTACAGGGGCAGCGAGCTCGCTCATCTTCTTCTTTCTTGCCAGCATCGCCTCCATCAGCTTGAGTGATGTAAGGATTCCGTCTCCTGTTGTAGCATACTTGGTGAAGATGATGTGTCCGCTCTGCTCTCCGCCGATACGGTGGCCATTCTGCACCATGTTCTCATACACGTATTTGTCGCCTACCTTGGTCTGCTCGTACTCGATTCCGGCCGCGTCGAGAGCCTTGTAAAGGCCGAAGTTGGACATTACGGTAGTAACTACCTTGTTGTTGAGGAGCTTGCCTCTGTCCTTCATGTATGTTCCGTAGATATACAGGATGTGATCGCCTGTTACCACATTGCCCTTCTCGTCTACGCAGAGGCATCTGTCGGCATCACCGTCATAAGCGAAGCCTACATCGAGGCCCTTGTCGACTACAAATTTCTGAAGGTGCTCTATGTGTGTGGAGCCGCAGTTAGTATTGATATTGTACCCGTCCGGCTCGTCATTCATCACGTAAGTCTTTGCGCCGAGAGCATCGAATACGCCCTTGGCTATCGACCATGCCGCTCCGTTGGCAACGTCGAGGCCTACCTTGACATCCTTGAAGCTGAACTTCGACATCGAGATGAGGTATCCGATGTAGCGGTTGCGTCCCGATACGTAGTCTACTGTGCGTCCTATCTCATCGCGCTCAGCCATAGGAACTTCCATTTCGCCGTCGAGATAAGCTTCGATCTTGAGCAGTGTCTCCTCATCCATCTTCTCGCCGTTGTTATTGACGATCTTGATTCCGTTGTCATAGTACGGATTGTGAGAAGCCGAGATCATGATGCCGCAGTCGAAGTCGTCGACTCTGGCGATATACGACACAGAAGGAGTCGTAGTTACGTGCATGATGTAGGCATCAGCTCCCGAAGCCATGAGGCCCGTGCAGAGAGCATACTCGAACATATAGCTCGATCTTCTTGTATCCTTTCCGATAACGACCTTCGCCTTGCGGTCGAGTCTTTTGCCGTAATACCAGCCAAGGTAACGGCCGATCTTGATGGCGTGATCGAATGTCAGATTCTTATTGGCTTCGCCGCGGAAGCCGTCTGTTCCGAAATATTTACCCATTTGTTTTCTCCTTTTTTCTGCACATCAAATGCTTTCTTTGATCGTACGGCGTTGCCGTAATGTGGAAAGCATTGATCTCCGGAGGCAAGCTCCTCCGATAGCGTCGCAAAATTCCCTCCAGTCGCTGTCACGCGCCGACGGGCAATTTTGCTGCGTGTGCCGCTTCTTTTATTAGAGTCTCTGATCCTTCTCGATATCGAGGAAGTACTTGTATGTGTCAACTGTGAGCTCGCCGCAGGCCTCTTCATCGCATGCGATGATAGCGCCGTTGTGCATCTGGAGTGCAGAGCATGTCCACTTCTGGCTGACGCCGCCCTCAACTACTGCTGCCATCGCTCTTGCCTTGTTGTGGCCGCTGATAAGAACGAGGACTTCCTTAGCATCTGTAACTGTGCCGATACCTACCGAAAGAGCCTGTGCAGGAACAGCTTCAGGATCGTTTCCGAAGAATCTTGAGTTGACTATTCTTGTATCCGTTGTGAGGTCTCTGAGACCTGTGCGCGATGTGAGCGATGTGAAAGGCTCGTTGAACGCGAGGTGTCCGTCTACTCCGATGCCGCCCATGAAGAGGTCGATGCCGCCGTAGGAAGCGATCTTCTCTTCATATCTTGCGCACTCGCCTTCAGGATCGTCTGTCATTCCGTTGAGGATGTTGATGTTTGCAGGATCCATGTCTACGAGGTGATCGAAGAAATTGTCGTGCATGAAGTACCAGTAGCTCTGGTCGTGCTCATGAGGGAGACCGAGATACTCGTCCATGTTGAATGTAACAACGTTTTTGAACGAAAGCTCGCCTGCCTTGTTCTTTGCGATAAGGTTCTTATATACACCGATCGGGGATGAACCTGTAGGAAGTCCAAGTACGAACGGTCTGTCTTCTTTATGGTTGTTGATCTTGTCTGCAATGTAGTCTGCAGCCCACTTGCACATTTTTTCATAATCGTCCTGGATTACAACTCTCATTTGTTTTCTCCTTTCATTCTCTGCGGACACGTCACAGGGAAGGACCCGTGCAGAGGGGGGGATTCCTTATGACGCAAAGCCGTTTTAAACCAGTTAGCATTTTACCATTCACTTTTTAAGCAGTAAATGCATGAAGCTCAAAAAAATTGAAATTATACTCCCACAGGAGTACACTATAAGCAAAGCACTGCAATCAACGCATTCAGGGAGCTCAGCATGAACAAAACGATATACCACGGAGGCGAAAAAATCGTAAGAAAGCCCATCTTCGGCACTGGCAGACAATATAACGACTTCGGTCTGGGATTCTATTGCACTGAGTCCGCCCGGTATGCAGCCGAGTGGGCCGCGCGCTCAGGCAGTAACGGCTTTGTCTCCGCCTACAGCATCGACACTGACGGCCTGCGCGTCATAAATCTCTGCAGCACGCAATACGATCCCCTGCACTGGCTCGGGCTCCTCTTCAACTACCGCGAATTCGATCTTTCATCAGACAGCGCATACAGGGCCCGCGAATATATAAGCAAGTATTTTTTCGTGGATCATCAGGCATGTGACTGCATAATAGGATACCGCGCGGACAACAGCTGCTTCATGTTTGCCCAGGACTTCCTCGACGCGAAGCTTTCGTACAAAAGCTTCAGGAGCGCTCTGACAGCGGACGATCATAACAGACAGTTTGTGCTGAAGAGCAACCGCGCCTTCGACAGGATAGTTTTCACCGGATATGATCCCGCTTTCGGCGAGGAATCCTATCCCGCAGCCAGAAGCCGTGAGATAAGGTCAGTCAGGAGCATCGCTCCGTCTGCCGGCAGCGGCGACTTCTTTATAACCGATATGATCAGGGAGGAGATACGCCCGTATGACAATCGCTTACGATAAGGTCTTTCTTGACAGAGCGGCAGATACGCTCGGCCGCATGCTGGATTATTCGGTGCACAGCCTTCGTTATGACATTTCAGCCATAATCGAACTCTTTATCGCCTCCGGCACCGCTGGTCTTTTCGCGCGCGGGGATATCCGGACTATAGCCGGAATGTCGGGCATAGAGCTCGCGTATGAAGTTCTCGAAAAAAGCGGCATTGCGTATGAGCGTACGCAGCCCCGCTATACCAAAAGTCTGAGCCCGGAGTACTGGTGCGGTAACGCACTGGCCCGGATGCAGTGGGAAAGCGGCCTGCCGTTCGAGGAGATAGTCAGGACATTCCAGCCCCAGGCTTTCATAACAGGATACGGAAGAGATAGGTTCTCATTTCTTGACAGCCTTCCGCTTGACATAACAGAGACGGAAAGAGCAGCAAAGA
Organism: uncultured Eubacteriales bacterium; assembly: GCA_902790885.1. The sequence goes on along the minus strand of CADATR010000010.1, from coordinate 9,003 downwards.
TACGATCCTTCGGTGAACATTTTGCGGAAGACGCGGTCTCACACTTTATTTCAGAGACAGCAGAGCCGGTGTCCGCCGGCGCATCGCGTGATACGCCTCTCAAAAAAATGCGCATAAAAAACGGCCTCAGCCAGAGCGGCCTGGCTAAGGCCAGCGGCGTTCCTCTAAGAACGATCCAGCAATATGAACAGCGTCAGAAGGATCTCGCTAAAGCCCGCGCAGAGTATCTGATAGCGCTCTCCCGGGCCTTGGGCTGCGATCCATCACGGCTTATCTAATTATCATCCTTGTCCTTGTCCTTTTCCTTTTCGGTGACCTTCAGAGACACAAGCAGTGTACCCTCCTGCCCGTCGGCAAGTGTCAGGCCCTCAGGCAGATCGAATTCGACAGGTATCTCACTGTCTTCATAATAGCCGCCTATGTTGATCTCCTTCGCGGTTATGCCGGTAAACTCCTCGACGGTGCTTTGTTTGCCCTTTATGACAACCGTCTCAGGTACGGTATAAGTCCTCTCATAGGAATCATCCGAATCATCCTTTACAGGTACTACCAGCCTTACCTCCTTGGTATATCCCTGTGCTGCCCTGAACGATACAGTCTCCGGATATATTACAACGTTCATCACCCTATTGCCTTCTTTGTCGAGAGCCGCGATCTTCAGAGTCATTGCCTGGAACTGCTCGCCAAGGTCTTCCGGATCTATCACGGCGGCCACCCTGTCTATCTCGGCAAGCTCTTCCTCTGAAGCGATGACAGTTGCTGTTTCTACCGATTTGTTCTCGACGAGAGGCACCGCGTTTTCTTCAGGTTCACCTGAGTACTCGACCGATATCGGCATCTCAACAGTCATGGCACTCGCGATCTCCACATTGACATTCCTGACGGAAACGTCTCTTACGTGCGTGCCCTCCGGCCCCGTGACACGAAGAGCGACTGTATTCTCGCCCGTGGACAGGCCGCTTACATCCGCTGTCACGGAAATATCATCTGCCGAAATGCTGGTCGTATCCACCCTTCTCTGCTGAAGCGTCACTTCAACGTGTTTATAGTTAGTGCCTGCCACCGCATATCCCCGGTTAGCAAGTGTGTCGAGTCCGGTATATTTGATAGGCACTTCGGAATATCTCGCGTTCGTCATAGGGTCGTAATTATACACAACAAAGAACCAGGCTCCCGTGGCGACGATCAGAGAAAGTATTATATTGATCATTCTTCTGGATCTGTCAGTCATTTCCCCTGTTTCCTTTCAGTATTCCGATCTTCGAAAGCAGGTTGCGGTCATCAGCTGAAGGCAGATAAATATCAAGGAGCATCTTCTCGAGCGTTTTGAGATCGAGGAAGCGTCTGAACTCGCCGTTCTGCGCGACCGAAATAGCCCCTGTCTCCTCAGAGACCACTATAACGAATGCATCCGACACCTCGCTGAGCCCAAGCGCAGCCCTGTGTCTGGTGCCAAGATTCTTTCCGATGTTCTGTCTTTCAGTAAGCGGAAGAACGCAGCTTGCAGCGTGCACCCTGTCTCCGCGGATGATCACGGCTCCGTCGTGGAGCGGCGATCCCTCGTAGAACAGATTCCCGAGAAGTCTTACCGAGATCTCGGCGTCCACTATGACTCCGCTCTCGCTGATATCGCTGAGCATGGTTTCGCGCTCGATCGCCATCAGCGCTCCGGTCTGCGTTGAAGAGAAGTCATCTACGGCATCGACTATCTTATGCACGGTAGCGTACATCTCTTCCTTGCCCATGTCCCTGAACTGCCAGCTCAGAACGCCCCTGCGCCCTATCTGCTCAAGGCCTCTACGTATCTCAGGCTGAAAGAGTATCACGACAGCAAGGAGACCGATGGTGATGAGTCTCGTAAACAGCCAGTTGAGCAGGCTCAGGTTGAATACTTCTGAGATGAGGAAAAAGGCGACAATCAAAAGGACTCCCCTGAACAGCTGCTGTGCACGGGTCTCTTTTATGAACCCAAGCAGTCTGTACAGCAGGTAAGCGACAATAAGGATGTCTATGACATCCGTCGGCTTTATGCTCATGAGGATTCCCATAAGATTATCAAGCATTTTTTACCCTTCTGTATGCCCTTCTCTGTTTCTATTCGCCTGCGGCGACTGTCACGACGCCCTCTTCATCTGTCTGAAGGTCCTTTCCTTCGAGCACGGCGTTCATGAGAGTCTTCGCGTTCTCTATGCTTTCAGGATCCTGTGTCATTACGTAAGCGTACGCTCCGCCTGTGGAGTAAGTCGGCATTGAGCCGTCTCCGCCTACTACTGTGTTTTTGAATATCTTCCAGTCAGGATCTTTCGCCAGCTGGAACTTTACGAGCCGCCTTATCTCGCGCGAGCTGAAGCTCATCTCGAAGTAGTCGCGCAGGCTCGTCAGCACCTTGTTGTAGCTGAGGATCATGGTGCGGCTGCTCGTAGCCTTCTTGATAAGCGCTTCGAAAACCAGCTGCTGGTTCTTTATCCTCTGATGATCTCCGTCCACGAAAGCCTTGCGTTCTCTGGCAAAAGCCAGCGCCTGCTTGCCGTTCATGTGATTCATGCCCTTCTGTACTGTCCACTCTTTCAGTTTAGTAGGAGTGAACTCGTACTCCGATTCGACATCGACTCCGCCAACAGCGTCGATAAAGCGCTCTACTGTGGTGAAGTTGACCTTCACATAGTAGTTGACCTCTGTGTCGAACAACTGCTCCTCGGCCCCGATAGTTGTCTGCACCCCATAGAAACCGGTATGCGTCAGCTTGTCCATCGCGTTATCGAAGTCAGGCATGTATATCTCATAGTCTCTCGGTATAGAGGTCATAAGTATCTGCTGAGTCTTCGGATTGACAGTCACAACCATGTTGACATCGCTCCTGCCCTCAGTATCGATGGTTCCGTCTACGTCTATACCGGTGATGATGAAGTTGAATGGGTGCTTGGTCACATCGGACACAGCGCTTTCATTCTTTACGGAGGTGCCGCTCAGGAACGACAGAGTTCCCAGAGCATAGGCAGTTCCCACTCCATAAAACCCTATAAGCAGCATTGCTGTCAGTGTAGCAAGTACCTTGCCCCAGTTTTTGCTCTTTCTGCTGCGGGTCTGTATAAAGATGACCAGACTCAGAAGGATCAGGATCCCGAACATTACTGCGCCCATTCCGAAAGGCAGCACATTCATGAATATCATTGTAGCAGCGAATATGCCGAATGCTATCATATAGATCGTGGTCAGCACTCTGTGAAAACCATTTACCCTTCTTCGTCCGGCTTTCTTGATCTTTTTGTTCTTATTTCTGGTGTAGTTGCTTCTGTACCTGTCGTAAGCTTCCTGAGATGCCTGCTTGATAGCTTCTATCTCATGGATGTTGTGATGCGGATGTTCACTGACTTCCTCTACAGGAGCTTTTTCAGATCTGCGCGCAGAAGCATGCTCTTTATCGTACTGCGCGAAGATATCGCTTTCATCGTCGATCCATTTGTGGCTGCCCAGAGGTTCGGGCACATCAAAAGCAGGAGCATTGCTGCTCTTACTTTGTCTCCTCAGCTCTTCGTAGAGCTTTCTGTCTTCATCAATGTCGTCGATCTTTTTGCTTTTTCCCGGGACCTCACGGTCAAAATGGAATTCCAGAAGATCGTCGAGGTCCCAGTCGTTATTTGCCATACTTTAAATTTCCTATCTTTTTGTTTCTATCAGTCCGTAAGCGTTGCCCTTGCGCTTGTATACCACGCTGACATCATCTGTATCCATGTCGAGGAATACAAAGAAGTCATGTCCGAGCATTTCCATCTGAAGGATGGCTTCCTCTGCCACCATAGGAGTGAGTTCTACCTCTTTTCTCCTTACGATAGCCATTTCTTCTTCAAAGTCTTCATCTTCCGGTTCCGGAATGAACTCGAGCTTAAGAGCCTTGTTTTCCTTATATCTTGACTCAAGCCTTCCCTTGAGTTTGCTCATCTGATTTGTAAGCTTGTCTGTGGCCATGTCAACTGCGTCATAAATGCTGTCATTTGCCATCTCAGCTCTGAGTACAGCCTGCTTCGCATTGATAGTTGCCTCAAACTTAGGAGTATCCCTGAGCTTTGAAACTACGATATTCGCAGTCGTGTCCTCGTCAAAATATTTGCCTATCTTGGCCAGTTTCTTTTCGATGTAGTCGCTGAGCTTGTCGCTCATTGGATAATTTTTTGATGAAATGTTGATCTTCATATCACTTATCCTCCTGATGTCATAATTTCCTAACTTATTGTACCACAAGATACACAAAAAATGTGTGCTCCTTATGTGAAGAAGCACACAATATATTGATTTATTAAGAATTCCGGATTACCAGAGCTTATCTACGGCATCAGAGAGCTTCTTGCCCTCAACAGGACCGAGCTTGCATCTGAGCTGTCTCTTGACCTCTCCCATAGTGTTGATATATTCTCTGGATCTTCCCTCTTCTATACGTGCCAGAAGAGCCTTCTCAGCTTCCTTGCTGATCGTTCCGTCATCGGAAATACCTGCAAGGATCATTTCAAGTTCTTCCATCGGGATATCCATTGTAGGATCTTTCATTATAGCCATTGTGTTTTCCCCCTGACTTCTGTTAATGATTAGCACATCGTAAGGCCGTCTTCAAATGCCGGCTGCCCCTTTTAAGATGTTTTCCGCAGTCACTCGACCTGGTCTTTGACCCCACACCTGCCTTTACCCGCTTTGCGGAGGACTTACTTCTAAGATACGCCATGATCACAGCGGCCTCCTGCCTGCTGCTTACGTGGGTCCCTTTGCCCGTATCTGGCCTGGACTTTCAACCACGAACATGACTGCGGACTTATCATAAGGGGATGCCGCAAGGCGGCGGCCCTTGTGATTACTATTCACTTACCGAGCAAGACTATTTCTTCTTGCTGGCCTTGACTTCCTGCTCGAGCATCTTTTCGAGTCTGTCCTTTGCCTTCGGATCATATGCGAAAGCATCATCATCTCCAGCCAGGAAGGCCTCGAGATTCGGCAGACGGACGCCGGCCTTATAGTTCATCTTGAACAGCTCGACGTTGAGCGCTTTTACGACGTCGCGCATTTCCTTTTTGGTCATTATTGCCTCCTTAATAAACAGGTACCGATCACTGAGGTTTGTATTCTCCGGATGCTTCGATATCTCCGCCGTCCGCGGATGACGCGTCATCCGAGTCATACACTTCTATCGACTTGATCCTCATCTCATTGCCGCGCAGCAGCCAGGTGCGGCCGCTTCCGCAATGAGGGCAGGTCTTGCCGTACGCAACTGTAGAATACTGGATCTTACAGTTGTCGCACCATGTTACGGCCGGTATCTCCTCGCAATACAGAGTGGAATCCTCAAACATAGGAAACTTTTTCGAATACCACTTCCAGTAATCGTAGAGATAGTCCGTAACGATGCCCGAGACCTCGCCGAACTCCAGTGTCACGGACTTGATCCGCGACACGTTGTTCTGCTCAGCGATCTTGCTTACCTCTTTAACTGCATAATTTACAAGTCCTAATTCGTGCATTAAACCCTTGCCACCTTGTTTATCTGCCAGCTACTTTCTTCTTTACGATGCCTGCAACACGGGACGGCATGTATTTGCCGATGCCAAGGAACTTCTTCTCTGCAGGGATCATGTTGGAGTACTTGTCTCCATCAGGCAGACGGAAGAGGTGGATAGCGTCGAACTTGCACTGTACTGTGCACATTCCGCAGCCGATGCACTTGTTGGTGTCAACTACGCTGCGTCCGCACTTGAGACATCTCTCTGCTTCCTTCTTGATCTGCTCTTCGCTGAACTGCTTGATCTCATAATCCATTGTGAGCTTCTTTGCCTCATCGATCTCTCTGATCTGACGAGGAGGCTTTCTGAAGTCAGCTGCAGGAATAACAACGTCTTCCTTGTTGAGAGGAGTGAACTGACGTGTATTTCTGTGGATCATCAGGTGCTGGCCCTTGTTGACGAATCTGTGCAGTGATACCGCGCCTTCGCGTCCCATTGCCAGAGCGTCTACTACGAACTTCTGTCCGCTTACGCTGTCTCCGCCTGCGAAGATGTCAGGCTCTGCTGTCTGCAGTGTGACAGGGTCTGCGATGATCATGCCGCGAGGGCTGAGCTCGACCTTTGTTCCCTCGAACAGTGTGCCGTAATCAGGCTTCTGGCCGATCGAGAACAGGATTGTCTTGCAGGCCTGCTCTGTTGTTTCGTTGTCGTCGAACTTAGGATCGAATCTGCCTTCTGCGTTCTTTACGCTGAGGCACTTTCTGAACTTGATGCCGGCAACCTTGCCGTCCTTTGTAACGACTTCTGTCTGGCCCCATCCGTCATGGATAACGATGCCCTCGTTCTGGAGGAATTCCTGATCCTCAGCTCCCATAGGCATCTCGTCATAGGACTCGAGGCAGTATAGGTGTACGCTCTTTGCTCCCTGACGGATAGCTGTACGGGCAACGTCAGCTCCGATGTTTCCGCCGCCGATGACTACTACATCACCGCTCAGCTTCTTGGCCTTGCCGAGTGTTACGCTCTTTACATAATCTACGCCGCCGATTACTCCTTCTGCGTCATCGCCAGGGATTCCCAGCTTGCCGCAGGACTGGAGTCCTGTTCCTACGAAGAAGCCCTTGAAGCCTTCTTCTCTCAGCGACTGGAATGTTACGTCCTTACCAACTTCAACTCCGCATCTGATCTCAACGCCCATAGCCTTGAGGATCTCGATCTCAGCGTTTACGACCTTCTTGTCGAGTCTGAAGTTAGGGATTCCGAGTGTCATCATTCCGCCAGGCATCTCCTGCTTCTCGAATACTACAGGCTTGTAGCCTTCGATAGCCAGGAAGTATGCGCAGGACAGTCCTGCAGGGCCGGATCCGATGATACCGATCTTCTGTTCAAATGGTTCTCTTGTTGTGGAGACCATTGGCGGGATGTACTTGTGCTCATCCTCGAGATCCTTGGCTGCGATGAATGCCTTGATGTCATCGATAGCCAGAGCCTCGTCAACTGTGCCTCTTGTGCACTCGAGCTCGCAGTACTTATGGCAGATAGCGCCGCAGACTGCAGGGAACGGGTTATCTCTCTTGATCAGCTTGAGAGCTTCCTGATACTCGCCTCTCGAAGCCATATCGATGTAACCCTGAATAGCTATATGGAGCGGGCATGCAGCCTTGCATGGCGCAGTACCCGTAGGCCATGTCTGGATGACGCCGTTCTCATTCTTGTAGTTCCAGTTCCACTTATCCTCAGGCCATACATTGTTTGTAGGGAGCTCCTGCTTAGGATATTCGATCTCGCCGTGCTTTGTGCAGAGCTTCTGTCCGAGTCTGACAGCGCCTGCAGGGCAGACCTCAACGCACTTGCCGCATGCTACGCACTTCTCAGCGTCAACCTCTGAGCGGTACGGCGAAGCAGACAGGTTAGGTGTGTTGAAGAGCTGTGATGTACGGAGGGCGTTGCAGACACCTACAGCGCAGTTGCAGATAGCGAAGATCTTGTTTGCGCCGTCGATGTTTGTGACCTGATGTACATATCCCTTTTCTTCAGCCTTCTCGAGCACTTCGAGAGCTTCTTCATAAGTGATGTCATAGCCCATGCCGGTCTCTTTGCAGTAGTCAGCGAAGTCGCCGAGTCCCATGCACCAGTACTGCATGATGTCTCCGGATCCCTCGCCTCTCTCTGTCTGCTGCTTACGGCAGGAGCAGATTCCGAGGCCGATCTGACCTTCATACTTCTTGAGCCAGTACGAGATGTGCTCGATGTCGAGCGATTCGCACTCTGCAGGGATAGCCTTCTCTACAGGGATGACGTGCATTCCGATTCCGGAACCGCCAGGTGCTACCATCTGAGTGATGCCGGCAAGAGGCAGATAAGTCATTCTCTCGAAGAAGTCAGCTATCTCAGGAGTTTCGCACATGATCTGATCTCTCATAACCATGATCTCAGCTGAACCCGGTACGAACTGGTCGAGAATGTAACGTCTCTCGTGCTGAGGATTCTTGCCGTCCTCGTTCTCGTTATTCCACTCCACGAGTCCGTACTGTCCGAGTGCTTCAAGAACTGTCTTCAGATGCTCATCATCGTATCCGGTCAGTTCCTTCATCTTAGCGAATGTTCTTGGCTTGCGCTTACCCATAACAAGAGCGGTGTCAAGACAATCCTCCGCGATGTCTTTGCCATATCTCCTGACAACGTACTGATATCCGCAGTCAAATCCCCAGTACTCAGGAGAATCCTTTGAAGGCTTCTCGAGTCCAAGGAGGATCTCTTTACGGTCAGTGACGATCTTCGTAAGCTTGAAGATCTTCTCGTCGTGGCTCAGCTGTTTAGCTTTTTTAGCCATACTCTTCCCTCTCTTTCTCTTACAATATCTATTTTTATAAATGCCTCTCTCGGAGGCTGTTTACCTGAGTAATGCCGGTCCGGTTGTTACTTCATGATTATCCCGTTGACCAGGATGTCAGCGACAGAAGCAAGCGCCTCCCTGTAAGTGATGTGATTCTTTATGAGTACATCCTTCTGGAAGAACTGTTCGACAGTCGCCTGGAACATGGTCTTAAGGATCGGCAGCGATACCGGTCTGATGGAGCCCTCTTTTATGCCCTTCTCGAGCAGCACCGCGACTCCCTCCCAGTAGTTTTCACGGCAGAATTTCCAGTGCCTGTATACCGAAGGATACTTCTCCTTCAGAACATACAGCTGTGACAGATCGTTCTGCGTATAACGCTCGGGAACGCATCCGATTATCTGACGGAGCTGTTCCGGAACGCAGAACTTGCGACAGACACGTATTATCAGTGGGAATGCGCCGACGTCGACAGCGTCCAGAAGGACTTCCTCGTGCTGACATCGAAGTTCCTCCGCAACTACGGCAGCGCGGACGAGCACACGACGGAGCTCAAGTCCTGCGCAGACGCCGTGTACCAGACGCAGGGGGAGTTCCGCGCGGCCGCGTTTCGCCTGTTCGACCAGAACCAGCTGTATCCGCCCTGGAACAAGCTGTTCCTGCGCGAGCGCATCGAGCGCCTGA